>JAJDNV010000287.1 GCA_022340545.1 Acidobacteriota bacterium
TACTCCACCTGCTTCGGATCGGTCCAGCGACCAGCGTTTACGCCGAGAGCACCTCCGAACTTCACCGGCCCGATCAAGATGGTGAGGTGCCAGGGCGGAGAGTGCCGCACGAGATAGCTGCGGGAAGACCTCCGTGCACAACCGGGTCTACGCCCATCCTCGCGGCGGGCGAGAGTTCGAGGCCCTGGTGCGGTACATGATGCGCTCGCCGGTGAGTCTGACGAGGCTGCGCTTCACCCCGAACGCCAATGAGGTGGTCTACGCCTGCAAGGGCGGACATGACGCTCGGGAGCCAGACGAAGACGAGAGGATCGACGCCGAAGACTTTGTGGCCCGGGTGCTGGTGCAGATTCCGGACCCCAGACGGCACCTGGTGCGCTACTACGGGGCGTACTCGAACCGGGCGCGATGTCAGCGCCGGAAGGCCGAGGAGAAGCTCGAAGCCCACCACTCCGCTGCGCCCTCACCACAGCCCATCCCGACACCGCCGGAGCGGGCGACGCTGAGGCGCCGCTGGGCGAATCTGATCCGGCGGGTGTACGAGACAGACCCGCTGGTGTGTCCGCGGTGTGGCGCCGAGATGCGGGTCATCGGTCTCATCACCGAGCCCAGAGTGATCAGGCGCATCCTCGACCACATCCGCAAACGCGACAGGGTCTCTCGCCCTCCCCCACACCCCCAGCCCGCCGTGGCCTACATCGCCTGAGAGTCGGCTCCGCAGCTGAATCCACCGGAGCCAGGGGGGAGTTGTCGGCCAGGGGCCGCTCAGACGACCCACAAGCCCCCTCGTCGAGGCATTCGACCGGTTCTACGGTCGCCACCACACTCAATCCGTCGACAATCAAGCTCCCAACGCCCCCGCTAGGCCGCGCGGGGGTCGGGCACGCGAATTGAACACCCTAATGAGTACTCCGCATCGCTCGACAAAGGCGCCAGGATATGACGGCGCACGTAGTCGCGGTAGGGTAGCCGGGATACCCGGCTCACCACCTCGCCGAGAATCGCATAGTCGACGTTACGGTATTGAACCTTCCGTTCGGGAGCGAGGCTCGCTCGCACGTCGTACCCCGCGAGTGCGCTGGACGTGCTCGGAGGGTCCTCTCCCGGAAAGTAGACCGACAAGAATCCTCGTAGCGTTTCCCTCCGCCCTGAAACGTGGCTCAGCAGCGAGCGCAGGGGGATCTCGCGAAGTGCCGGCAGCTCCGGAAGGTACGTTCCCGCGCTGGCATCGAGATCGAGCTTCCCCTGCTCGACGAGCTGCAGGATGGCGGTCGCGGTAAAGAGCTTCGTCCCCGAGAACAGATGGTAAACGGCGGACCGCTCCGCCTCCCGCGCCTCCTGGACATCGGCGTATCCAAACGCGTGCGCCCACACGACCCCGGTCCTATCGACGACGGCCACCGAGCATCCGGGAACGCGCGCCGATTTGAGCAGGTCGTCGATCATGCAGCGGATCATACCGGCTTCTGAAATGTGGGCAGGATCCCCCGTTCTCTTCATCGACTGTGAGCCATTGCTCGTCCAACGGTGGTGCCGTTCGCCGCCTTCGTTCTGTCGGCTTCGATGAGCTCGACATCCCCGCGAGCCGGTACTCGCCAAGCTGAACCGAAAGAAGGTCCATCACGATCGCCGCCGGGTTCGCCAGGCCGATGACGTGCGGTCGCGTCGGCGGGTCGGAACACGGAGCGATGGATAGACTCGGCCAGGCTGCGCGCTACGGGACCAGATCCGACACCCACACTTCGCACAGGAGCTTCTTCAGCCGGTCGAAGTCGGCATCACCAAGCGTGCGCCGCCATTCTTTTTCGATTTCCCGAAGGATCTCGTAGACCTTGGTCCAGGCGGCCTGTCCACGTTTGGTGAACCGCACGATACGCGCCCGTCCGTCGCCATCAGCACCACTCGAACGGCGTAGATAGCCCAGCCGCTCCAGGCTTCGGAGGAGTTGATTCATGGCCTGCTTGCTCATTCCCGCGCGCTCCGCGAGCTCGCCGGGTCGATAGCCGTCCGGGCCGGGGTACTGCAACACGGCCATATGGGGGAGCCGCAGGGTGCGAAAGCCAGCACGGTTCAATTCGGCGATGATGCGGCGATGGATGGCCTGCGCCGGTAGTCGCAGCAGAGCCCCGACCAGAGGTTCTTCGGGAAGTTCTAGTCTTGACATAGAAGTAAACTCTATGTACTATCTATATAGTAAATATAGTTTACCAAATGGAGGACGCGATGACAACCCAGGAATCCGTGAATCCATCGGAAGAAACCATCCACATCGGGCCGCTCGACATTCGATTTCTCCTGACCAAGGACGACACCAAAGGCAGCGTTTCGGTTTTCGAGGTGATGGTCCCCGCCGGACAAAAACTCGCCGCCCCGGCCCACAAGAACGACGCCTACGAGGAGATCCTGTACGGGATCGAGGGGGTGGTCACCTGGACCCTCGACGGCAAGCCGATCGAAGTCGGGCCGGGTCAGGCCCTGTGCATCCCTCGGGGCGCGGTGCATCGTTTCGACAACTTCGGTCCCGAGGATGCGAAGCAATTGTCGATTGTCAGCCCGGCGATCATGGGTCCGGCCTATTTCCGGGAAGCGAGCCTAGTCGTGAATGCCGCTGCGGGCGGGCCGCTGGACGTCGCCAAGATGGTCGAGATCTTCCGTCGACATGGGATGACAATCGCCGCTCCAACCGCTGCGCCACGCCAGTAAAGAGACCTTTAGGCGCTTTCCAACCGCGGCCAACCCATCCTGAGTTCCATTCCCCACCTTCCGCAACCCCAGAGCGACGAGGAAAGGGGGAGTCGTCGCCCGGGAGGGGGCCAGAGGGCAGTGACCTCGTCTCGCCGGGCTTGAGCCCGCTGAGAGGGAGAACGAGCTTGAGCGCCTCGGCCAGCAGCACGCCGCAAGGTCCTCCGGGCGGGGACCTGGTACACGAAGGACGACATCCCGGGGATGCCGCCGCTCCGCCCCGAGCACGCGGGGCCGGGCGATGAGGAAGCGGCCAGCCGCGCTGGGGCCAGCGGCCCGTGATCACCGCCCGACGCCTCGCCGGCTGCGGCCTCCTCGCGCTCTCGTCCCTCGCCTTCCGTCCGGGGGTCTGCGCCGAGGAGGGCCCGTGAGACCTGAGGAGCTGCGCGACGTGATCGGCCGCCTGAACCTCTTCGATGGGGTCCTCGACCCAGACCGGCCGGGCCACCGCGACGACGATGAGGGCCCACACGAGGGGCGCCAGGATCCTCTGGAGCCAGTCGAGGCGGAGGACGACCGCGCCCGACGAGGGCTTGCGGCCCGTGGCCGCCGCCGCGTCCTCGAAGAACGGGATCCGGACGGACTCCTGACGCTCGCGGTAGGCGGGCAGGAGGAGCCAGACGAGGAGCGGGGCCGGGAGGAGGAGCAGCACCCAGGGCAGCTCCAGCTCCACGTGGGCGAGGATCTGGGCCCAGCTCATGCTGCCCTGCCTTGGGCGCGCTCGCCCTCCCTCGAAGGTCCTGGGTGATCCGGTCGATCTCCGCCAGCGCCACCTTCCGGTACCGGTTGGCCCTCGCCTTTCTCCAGGCCCGCCACCCCAGCCAGGCGGCGAGGACGACGAGGACCCCGGCGAGGACCGCCCACCCCACGGTCTGGGGCGCCCACGACACCGGCGGAGGCGCCACGACGTCATGGAGCCCGGCGAGGGCTTCGCCCGTCTCGTTCACGCACCCCTCCCACAGGGAGAGCCGACCGGGAGAGGAAGAGGACCAGCGGGCGGTCTAGCCGCCGATGTGCCCCTCGACACGCTCGAGGCGCTCGCGAAAGTCGGCCATCTCGGTCTCGAGGGTCCGTACACGCCGGTCGAGCTCGCCGTAGGACAGGCGAACGAGGGCACGCGTCTCTTCAAACTCGCGTGCCACATCCCCTCGGAACGACTGGAACTCCTCTCGGTGTGATTGCAGACCCTCGGCCACCGCGGCGATTCTGTCATCGAGTCCTTCGATGACGACCCCGAAGTGCCTCTTGATCTCGTCGACGGTTTCTCGATCCATGGGGGAACGGTAGCGTAGCACCCGGACAGGTCGGGTCCAACCCCTCCCTGCAAGCCGCTCATCTCACGGCCTCCCCGGCAGAGGACCGCCGCCCAGGAGGCGCCGGACCTGCTCGGGAACATCCTCGGCCGTGGTCAGGGGCATCACCGGCACGCCCCGCTCCCGGCTCCAGGCGAGGACCTGGGCCTGCGGGCCGCGGGTCCGCTGCCGCAGACGCTGCCCTTCACGGGCCGCTACGCGGCGGGCGTGGGCCGTACGGTGCACCGGCGGACCGTCGGCTACGAGTGGGAGCTGAGAGGCGTCCTGGACATCGAGCTCCTCCGCCGCCCCTGGGGCCGAGCCTACCTGCACGCCGACGCCCGTTTCGTCACGGTCGACGACCAGCCCGGCTTCCCCCGGGGCGACTTCGTGGACTTCCTCGGCGAGGGTGGAGTGCGGTTGGGACCCGGTGACCGGAGCCTGGACCTCTTCCTGGCCTACGAGCACCGTAACGACGTCCTCCTGCTCTCGCCGGGGGCGCGGGATCGCGCCCTCCTCGGCTTGCGCGTCGGCTTCGCCACCGGCAGCGGCGCGAGACCCAACCTGCCGGTCTCCTTCCCGGGGCCGCCCTTGCGATAACCAGGCCCTGCCTCCCCGGCCTCCCTCGGCACCGGTTGAGCTCGCCCGCCGCGCCGTGACTGGTCCGTGTTCTCGTCTGTCTACCGCCGGTTTGGGCATAGAATCCGCTCAAAGAAGGAGCGAATCATGTCGAAGCGAGCTGGGTTTGTGCAGGGAGTGGTGCTGTCCGCGCTCTTGGCGGTGGCCGCCCATGGCCAGTCGGAGAACCCCGCCCGCCCCGGGTTCGACCGTGAGGGGTCGGACCCGGAGGCGATGGCGGTGGCGGACGAGGTCATGAAGGCGCTGGGCGGACGGGCGGCGTGGGATCGGACCCGCTTCGTCACCTGGAGCTTCTTCGGTCGAAGGACCCACGTCTGGGACAGGTACACCGGGAACCTGCGCTTCGAGGACGGCGAAACGCTGGTCCTCATGAACCTGAACACCAAGCGGGGGCGCGCGTGGAAGGAGGGCTCCGAGGTGAAGGACCCTGCCGAGCTCAAAGAGATTCTCACCCAGACGGAATCGGCCTGGATCAACGACTCGTACTGGGTCTTCATGCCCTACAAGCTCAAGGACACGGGCGTCACGCTGAAGCACCTCGGCGAGGGGCGGACCGAGGCGGGCTCGGAGGCCGACGTGCTGGAGCTCACGTTCAAGGACGTCGGGCGGACCCCCGAGAACAAGTACCACGTCTACGTGGACAAGGAGACCCGTCTCGTCACGCAGTGGGACTACTACCCGAAGGCCTCCGATCCGGAGCCGGCCTTCAAGTCCCCCTGGAAGGATTGGAAGAAGAGCGGCGGGATCCTTCTCTCCGCCAGCCGGGGCGAGCGCAGCCATGAGAACCTGACCTGCCTTGAGGACGTGCCGGACGCCGTCTTCGAGAGCCCCGACTCCGTGGACGTCATGCAGTACGCCGTGCGATAGGCGGGCCCGCCAGCTTCGAAGTGAACGGCCACGCAAGCGGGCAGAAATCCGGACACGTTCAGCCCCATCATCTACAGGCGAAGGGGGCGACATGTTGCGGCCGAGCCGACGAATGACGAGAAGATCGACGCGGAGGAGTGTGTCGCGCGGGTCCTGGTGCGGATCCCGGACCCGAGGCGACACCTGGTGCGCTATTACGCAGCCTACTCGAATCGGGCACGGGGTCAGCGCCGAAAGGCAGAAGGTCAGCTCGAGGGCGGCGGCTCAGGCGAGACTGAGGATGCGGGTGATTGGCTTCATCAGGGTCTGTCCCCCTCCCCCACAACCCCTCCGGGCCGTGGCCAACATCGCCTGAGAGTCGGCTCCGCTGCTGCGTCGACCATGGAGCGAGGGGGGAGTCGTTGTCGGCCGGGAGCGGTGACACCGCCGCAAGCTCGTCCCACCGTGCTACGCCCCCGTCACGGGGTCCTCAGAACTCCCAGACGTCCGCGATAGAGCCCACCACTCCCGTCGTAGAGCCACACCGCGCCGGCGCGCCGAAAAGCAACGTCCTATCCTCTATCCTTCGACGGGCTAAGGCGTGTCGGGCGCGCCGAACTCCAGGACCTGATGGGGCTGCCGGCCACGGCCGTCGATCTCCAGGCGGTCGTCGCCGACGCGCACCACCGCGTAGGCGGTAGAGTCCTCGGTCTCGACCATCCCCTGGACGGTCAAGTAGTGAATGCCGTTCTTCACCGCGTGTCCGCCGGCGTGGTTGTGGCCGTTGATGTACGCAACCACCGCGCCGCTCGCCTCGAGGGCCTCGACGACCTCCGTGTCGTTCCACAGGTTGTGCTGGTCCGGAGGGTAGACGGGAAAGTGGCAGAACACGATCGCCTTCTCGCCGGCGGACCTGGCCTCGGCCAGCGTCGTCTTCAGCCACCGCAGTTGCTTCGGACCCACGCCGCCGTTCCAGGCCTGGGCGTTGGGCGCACCCGCCGCCTGGAGCCCGGCGAGCCGGGCCGCGGCCCGCGCGTGCCGCTCGCTTCCCTCCCGATGTGCGTACAGGCTGACGTCACCCCCGTCCAGCACCACGAAGCGCATCCCGGCTCGACTGAAGTCGTAGTACCGGGAGGTCAGCCCGAGCTTCTGCGGAATCGACGGCTTCAGCTCCGGCTCCACCGCGAAGTCGTGATTCCCCAGGACGTGGAAGTGGGGCATCGAGAGCCGTTCGTATATCGGCAGGACCTCGTCGAGGCAGGCCGAGTGCGCGTCGATGATGTCGCCGAGGTGGATGGTGAACGCGAGCTCCTGGCCATTGAGATCCTCGACGCAGGTCGCGAGCTTCTTCGCCGACTCGCGGTAGAACCGCGAGCCCGCGGGCGCGCGATCGCAGTACTGCACATCGCTCACGAGCCCGAAGGAGAGGCGGATCTCCTCACCGGCTTCGCCCGATCGTCCCGGACCGGTAAGGCCCAGTGCGAGGGCCGTTCCCAGAGCGAGACCGAGGAGTCCCCGACACATCAGGGTGCTCTTCGTCTCCTTCACCCCCCCGGCAACCGGTGCACTCATCTCAGGCTCGCGCGCAATGGTACGCCCAGCCGATCCTCCACCGTGTTGACGTCGAGGGACAAGGCGGTGGCTGGCCCCACTCGGAGCCTGCCAGGGACCGGTGACTCTCTGCTCCTCTGTCCGAAACCGAGACAGCTCCCGCCAGAACTGCCGCTTCGCTATGGATCATGCCCGCTTCAAGACGTTGCAGATACCGATGTCTGCGTGTGTCAGACAGGCCGGCGAGAAGTCGTGCTGGACACCCCTGCAGAGGGTGACTCTCAAGGTGGCATTCAAGGTGCCCTGTAACTGGTGCTGGTGGTGGGGCTCGAACCCACACTGTGCCGATTTTAAGTCGGCTGCCTCTGCCAGTTGGGCTACACCAGCGCCGCCTCGGCCGCCTTCAGCTCCTCGCCGAGCAGGGTCATCTTCTCACGGAGGTCGACCGGAATCCCCCCTTTGACACGCCGTCGATGAGGCGGCTACTCTCCCCGCGGCTTGCCCGAGTGAGACACGGGCGAGCGCTGCCGGATTGCGTCAACCGTTTCAGGAGAGTCCGATGAAGCGCCACGTCAGCCCCCAGCCTGAACCCATTGCCCCTGTCCCCCGGAGGACGTTCCTCGCCAGCGCGGCCACCGTCACGGCGGGATTCACCATCGTGCCTCGGCACGTGTTGGGTGGCGGGAACGCCCCGGCACCGAGCGACAAGCTCAACATCGCGGCCGTCGGCATCGGCGGGATGGGAAAGAGCAACCTCAAGCGGTGCGAGACCGAGAACATCACCGCGTTGTGCGACGTCGACTTCGAGCTGGCCGCCGAGGTCTTCGAGAAGTACCCGAACGCGAAGCGGTACAAGGACTTCCGCGTGATGCTGGAGGAGCAGAGCGACATCGACGCGGTCATCGTCGCCACCCCGGATCACTCCCATGCGGTGATCGCCATGGCCGCCATGGAGCGGAAGAAGCACGTCTACGTGCAGAAGCCCCTGACCCACTCGGTCTCCGAGGCCCGGCTCCTGACCGAGGCCGCCCGCAAGCACGGGGTGGTGAGCCAGATGGGCAACCAGGGGCACTCGGGCGAGGGCGCCCGTCTTCTGTGCGAGTGGGTGTGGGACGGCGCCATCGGGCCCATCCGTGAGGCGCACGCCTGGACGAACCGGCCGGTGTGGCCCTCGGGCGTCGAGGTGGGCCGACCCACGGACACTCCGGAGGTCCCGCCCGACCTCGACTGGGACCTGTGGCTCGGTCCGGCCCAGGCCCGCCCCTACCACCCCGCCTATCACCCCGCGAAGTGGCGGGCATGGTGGGACTTCGGGACGGGCTCGTTGGGTGACATGGCGTGCCACATCGTCGATCCGATCTTCTGGGCCCTCAAGCTCAAGTACCCGGCGAAGGTGGAAGCCCACACCTCGCAGTTCTGGTCGGCCTTCTTCGAGAAGGCGGAGACGAAGAACGAGATGTTCCCTCGATCCACCATCGTGCGCTACGGGTTCCCAGCCCGCGAAGACATGCCCGAGGTCAACGTGACGTGGTGGGACGGGGGGCTGATGCCGCCGCGTCCCGCCGGGCTGGAGCTGGGCCGGCGCATGGGCGACAACGACGGCGGGATCCTGCTGATCGGGGATCGCGGCGCCATCATGGGCAACTGCTACGGCGAGTCCCCACGGCTCGTTCCGGAGAAGGCGATGCGGAGGTACCGGCCGCCCCGCCGGACCCTGGAACGGATCCCGGAAGGCCCCGACGGCCACGAGCAGGAGTGGATCCGGGCCATCAAGGAGGATCGGCCCGCCATCTCCAACTTCGACTATTCCGGTCCCTTGTCGGAGACGGTCCTGATGGGCAACCTGGCGATCCGGTTCCCGGGCAAGGAGCTCCTCTGGGACGGCGAGGCCATGGAAGTGACCAACAACGAGGATGCCAACGCCTACGTCCGTCGGGAGTACCGGGAGGGCTGGCGCCTGCCGGAGTCCGCAACCGCCTGACGAGCGCCC
>JAJDNV010000292.1 GCA_022340545.1 Acidobacteriota bacterium
TTCGCCCGGGCGCTGCGGGCGGCCCTTCGAGAAGACCCCGACATCATCGTCATCGGAGAGCTCCGCGACAACGAGAGCGTCTCGCTGGCGCTGACCGCCGCCGAGACCGGGCACATCGTGCTGGGAACGCTCAACTCCACCTCGGCGGGGAAGGCGGTTGATCGGCTGATCGCCTCATTCCCGGCGGACGAGCAGGGACAGGTGCGGACGAGCCTCTCCGAGTCGCTCAAGTACGTGATCGCCCAGAAGCTGCTGCCGGCCAAGGAGAAGAGGAAGCAGGTGGCCCTCTTCGAGGTGCTGAAGAACACCCTCGCCGTCGGCAACATGATTCGCGAGGGGAAGACTTTCCAGATCCCCTCGGCCATGCAGATCGGACGTTCCCAGGGGATGCAGACCTTCGACGAGGCGCTCAGTAACCTCCACTCCGCCGGGCGCATCACCGGCGAGGTCGCCTACCGCGCGGCGCAGAAGAAGGAGGACTTCGAGGCCTTCGTCTCGCGCGAGTTCATCGAGGGGAGGCGGGCGTGAGCGACGCCGACACGACGGCGACCACCTCGCAGGTGACACCGAAGATCGAGCGTTTCCTGCGCCTGATGACCAGCCGCGGGGCCTCCGACTTCCATCTCACCGTGGGTCGACCCCCGATGCTCCGGGTCAGCGGAAGCATGGAGCCCATCCGCTACCGCACGCTCCTCGAGGCGGATTACGCGAGCCTGGTCCGGCCCGTCACCACCGAGCGCCTCTGGGAGGAGTTCCAGGCCACGGGGGACGTCGACTTCGCGTACGAGGTCCCGGGCCTGGCGCGCTACCGCGTGAACCTCTTCCACCAGCAGCGGGGATCGGGGGCGGTCTTCCGGATCATTCCCACCAAGATCATGACCCTCGATCAGCTCGGGCTCCCGGACCAGATCCGCCGGCTCGTCGACATCCAGAGTGGGCTGGTGCTCGTCACCGGGCCCACTGGATCCGGGAAGTCGACCACGCTTGCCGCGATCATCGACCTCATCAACGAGACACACGACCTCCACATCATCACCATCGAGGACCCGATCGAGTTCGTCCATCCCAACAAGAAGTGCCTGATCCACCAGCGCGAGATCGGAACCCACGCCACGAGCTTCGCCGAGGCGCTCAAGGCGGCCGGCCGCGAGGACCCCGACCTGATCCTGGTGGGCGAGATGCGGGACCTCGAGACGATTCAGATGGCCCTGACCGCGGCCGAGAAGGGGACGATCGTCTTTGGCACCCTGCACACCAACAACGCCGCCAAGACGATCGACCGCATCATCAGCGTCTTCCCGGCCGACGAGCAGGAGGGCGTGCGCAACGTGCTCGGTGACGCGCTGCGCTCCGTCGTCGCCCAGCAGCTGATCGCCAAGACCGGCGGCGGGCGGGTGGCGGCGCTGGAGGTCCTCTTCTGCTCGCCCGCCATCGGCAACATGATCCGCGAGGGCAAGACCCCGCAGATCACCTCCTCCATCCAGACCGGGATCAAGGAGGGGATGATCGACATGGACTCCTCGATCCGGAAGCTGTACGAGGAAGGGCTGATCGGCGCGCGGGCCGCCCTCGACAAAGCCATCGACAAGGCGAACTTCAAGGACCTGGGCGAGGGGCCAGCGCCCGCCCCGCGGTAGGCCATTCGACCTAGCCGTATCCTGGACCCGGCGGGCGGAAACAACATCATGAGGGCTCCCGGTCTGGGGTGAGGCATGCACGACGGCGCCCAGGAAGCCGAGCTGCTCCGGAAGGCGGGCCGCGGAGATGAGGCCGCCTTCCTGGTGCTGTACGAGCGTCACCGTACGCCGGTGTTTCGCTTCACCTGCCGGTTGCTCGGCAAGGCGGAGCTGGCGGAAGACGTGACGCAGGAGTGCTTCCTGGCCGTTCTCCGGCGCCCCGAGGCGTACGAGCCCGGCCGAGCGTCGCTGCGGACATACCTGTGCGCAATCGCCCGGCACCTGGCCCTGAAACAGCTGAAGAAGCTGGGCCAGGAGACGATGATGGACGATCCTCCCGAGAACCCCTCGGGCGGGGCCGGGATGAACCCGCTGCGGCGGGTGATTGACGAGGAGGCGGCGGCGGCGGTCCGGGCGGCGGTGGCCACGCTGCCGCCGCTGCAGCGGGAGGTGGTGGTCCTGTTCGAGTACGAGGAGATGAGCCTCGCCGAGACTGCTGCCATCTGCGACATCGACGTGGGAACGGTGAAATCGCGGCTGCACCGGGCACGCGCTCGCCTGCGCCGGACGCTGGCGCCCCTGCTGCGGGGCGGGCCGGCGGCGGTCCCGGGAGCCCGCGGGGAGACAGGACCATGACGTTGGACGATCGGGAGACCATGCGCGACGAGGAGCTTCACGGGCTCCTGCGGAGGTGGGAGGCGCCGGCGGTGCCTGACCGGCTCGACGAGCGCGTGATGGCGGCCTACCGGCGCCAGACCGGCGCGGGGGAGGCTGTCTGGAGGCGGTTCCTGACCTCGTCCATCCGGGTGCCGGTGCCGGTGGCCCTGGCGGTGATGCTGTTTCTGCTGATCACGGCCGCCCTGGCCCTGAGACCTCAGCCCAACCTGCCCACCGCCGAGGCACCGGAGGGGTCGGGGGCGGTGCGCTCGGCCCAGCGGGCGACGCCGGTTGTGACCGGCACGAGCCTGGCCGGATTCCAGCCCGTGACCGAGGTCACCGTCAGCGTGGTGCAGGAGGGGACCCCGTGAGACGAATGGCGTCGCTCGCGGCGGCGCTCCTCCTCCTGGCTGTCCCGGCGGTCGGCCAGAGCGGGGAGGGGTACGCCACGGTCACGCTCGAGAACGGGGCGTCGATTGGCTTCGGCCTCCTGCGCACCGGGGAGGCGCAAAGAGCGCCCACCCTGGGCGAGGCGGCGCTGCCTCGCTCGAACGCAGTGAGGCGGGTGCTCTGGGATCGCGACTCCGGCGCGTACTTCGGCTATCGGGTCGAGGTGACCCGCGAGGAAGACGCCTTCCGCGTGGCCTTCGGTCCCCTCGACGACCGCCGGATCCCCGACGAGCTCCGCGCCCACAGCGCCTGTCCCGAGTGCCCGGCGCCGGTGCCCCTGGACGCGCCGACCCCACGGTTCCCCGTGCCACAACGGCTGGGCGAAGGCGAGGCCCTCACTCTGGAGCTGCTGGCCAACCCGACGACCGGCGAGCGGATCTTCGACGTCGTCAAGGTCTCTGCCCGTCCCATCCCCGGCGCCGAGCTCGAGGCCGCGGTCGAACGAGCGCGAGCCGGACAAGCGATCCTTCTTCGTGCCGCCGCCCACGTTGCGCGCGGCCGCTACCGGGCCGCGGCCGACGCGTTCGGCGAAGCGCTCAAGATCTTTCCCCGCGACGCCGTCGTTCACAACAAGCTGGCCATCTGCTATCAGAAGATCGACAACCACTTCGGCGCGCGTCGCGAGTACGAGAGGGCCCTCGCCCTCAACCCGGACTACGCCGAGGTCTGGAACAACATCGGGACACTGCATCAGTCGACCGACGACCTCGAGGATGCGGTGAAAGCCTACAGGGAGGCCATCCGGATCAAGCCCGACCTGGCGACCGCCTGGAAGAACCTCGGGAACGCCTACCTGGCCCTCGACCGCCCGAAGGAGGCCTTCGAGGCCTACGGGGAAGCGTTCCGGCTCGACCCCACGATTCTGGAGACCCAGGGCCTGGGCATCCCCGCCGGAGTCGACGCGGCGATGCCGCTCTTCTATCTTGCCAAGCTTCTCGCCGCCAACGGCAACGTCGACGAGGCCTTCGAGTTTCTCACCCGGGCGCGGGAGGCGGGCTTCGACGACTTCAACCGCGTGAGGTCGGATCCGGACTTCCTGGCGGTCGTCGAAGACGAGCGGTTCCAGACGCTCTTCGGCGAGTAGAGCCCCCTTCCAACATCGAGGTGTCGAGGAGACGTCGCCGTTTCTCCTTTCGGTCCGTCCGTATCCCCGATCTTGCAGACGGAAACAACAGGGTGAGACGCACAGTGAGGAGGAAGCGATGAAGACACGGACTCTCGGTCTTGCCCTCGCCGGCACACTGCTCGCCGGCCTCACCGTCGCCGCCGATCTGCCGGCACCGGCCGACGACCACAGCGCCCCCGGGTTCCAGAGCGCCACACTCAAGGGCGACGTCTACACCGCCCGCCGGGACTGGGCGGCCGCCCGCGACGCCTACCGGGAGGCGATCGAGGGAAGCGCCACCCTCCACAACAAGCTCGGCATCTGCCACCATCGCCTCGGGGATCTCGATGCGGCACGCCAGGCGTACGCGACCGCCGTCCGGCTGCGACCCGACTACGCGGAGGCGTGGAACAACCTCGGCACGATCGATCACTCGCGAAGGGCGTACGAGGCCGCCATCTTCGACTACCAGAAGTCCACCGCGCTGAACCCCACGAACCCGGTGGTCTTCAGGAACCTCGGCCTGGCCTTCCTCGCTGTCGACGACGTCGAAGCGACGTTGGAGGCCTGGAGCCAGGCCCTGCGCCTCGACCCGATGGCATTGACGGGTGACGAAGAGGATTCGGTGAACGTCGCCCAGGTCGATTTCGCGCGCAAGTACTACCTCTACGCGAAGCTCGTCGCCGCTCAGGGAGACGTCGACCGGGCCCTCGAGTTCCTCGGCCTGGCGCGTGAGCACGGCCTGCGGGACTTCGGAAAGGTGGCGCGGGATCCCGACTTCGCGTCGGTGGTCCAGGATCCGCGCTGGGCGAGCTGGTCGCGCTAGGCTCGGCCGACGTGAGCGCGGCTCGGGCGGGCGGTGTGGCCCCCTCACCGCCCGTCCTTATTGTCTCTAGGGCAGGAGCCGGTCGACCTCCTCGGAGTTGCGGCTTGTCCTCCGGGGCGTGCGCCTCGGCTATCATGCCGGGATGTCCCCTCTGCTTCTCCT
>JAJDNV010000297.1 GCA_022340545.1 Acidobacteriota bacterium
GCGTTCGCTCAGGTCAGAAGCGGCAGCTCACGTTGAGGTAGACACTCCTCCCGGGATCGAAGACCCGGGCTCCGGAGCGGAACGGATCGCGCTGGTAGGACAGGTGCGGCGCGTAGGCCCGGTCGAGGAGGTTGGTGGCGCCGAGCGTCACCGCGACGTGGCCACGTCGGTAGCCGGCCGCCGAGTTCACGATGCCGTAGCCGGGAGTGGGCTCCTCGTTCAGGTCGGTGTTGACGCGGTCCTGCCGTCCGGCGGCGACCAGGTCCACCGCGCCGAAGAGGCGGCTGTCGTCGTAGCGGATCCCGAGCGTCGCCCGCAGCGGCGGCATCTCGGGGAGGTCGCCGGAGAGGACGTTTTCTTCGGGCTGCGGCCGCTGCGTCCCCCGGACCCAGGAGAGGTCGCCAGAGAGGAAGAGGTGCCGCCCCGCGGAGAAGGAGAACGAAGCCTCCCCCCCGAGAAGGCTCGCGTCGACATTGGTCCACACCCGCGCCCGGGGGTTCGCAATGCCCGGCGTGTCGTGACGGCGGTCGGCCTCGCGTACGGTGATGAAGTCACCGATGTGGCTCGCGAAGATCGAGCCCCGGAAGGTGGCCCGTGGGCCACGCCAGGCGACCGCCGCCTCGCCTCCGGTGTTCCGGCTCGGTCGCAGGCCGGGGTCTCCCACCCAGTCGGCCCCCATCTTCCTCAGGGCGAAGTAGCGCTCGCTCGGCTCCGGCACTCGGGCGGTGTGTCCGACCGCGAGCGAGAGCTGCAGCCCGTCGACCGGTCGCCAGGCGATGCGGAGCTTGCCCGAGGGCAGCTGGTCCCCTGCGGAGAGCGACCGGTCCTCGAGGTAAGCCCACGCCAGGTCGGTGTCCGCCTTCTGCTCGTCGGCCGCGCTCGAGGCGAGGTCGTAGCGCGCGCCCGCCTCGAGCAGGACCCGGTTGCCGATGATCCGCGAGTACTCGGCGTAGACACCCAGCACGTCGACGGTGACTCCGGGGATGGACGGCTGGGGCACGTATCCCAGGGCACGCAGCTCGGTCTCTGCGTCCCAGTAGCGCCGGTAGAGCTCGACACCGGCGGTGGTTCGGCCGATCCGCCCCCCCACCTTGCCGCCCCAGGTGACGGCTCGGGCGTGGGTCCCCATGCCCCAGCCCCGCGGCGCGCCCACCGACGAGGTTCGTCGGGAGTCGTCCATCCAGTGGTCGACGCGGCTGAGGTACGCCTGAGCAGTGATGAGAGTGATCGTCCTCTTGCGCGGCCTCCGGCTCTCGAAGCTGACGCTCACGCGGTCTGTATCGTCCCACGGCGCGTCCATTAGCAGGTATGGGTAGAGAACGTCGCTCGCCTCCTGCCGGGTGTAGGCGGCCTCGAGTGTCGTGTCGACGGACGGCGTGTAGCGGAGGCGGGCCCAGCCGCTCCCGACGTCGAACGCGCGATCCCCCTGCGACTCGGGACGGTAGTTGGCCCTCTCGGTGAACGGCAGGCCGTCTCCGTCGCGATCGGCGTATCCGGTACGCCACGAGAAGCCGGCGAGAGCCGATGCCCGCTCCCCCGCCCACGACACGGTACCCGACGGGTTGAGGTAGCCGAAGGAGCCAAAGGAGAGCGCGGGCGAGACGTGCAGGCCTTGCGGGGGTTCGCGGGTGATCAGGTTGATGATGCCGCCCAGGCTGCCTTGGTTCCGCACGTCGAACGGCCCCTTTCCCACCTGGACCCGCTCCACCTCCGCGAAGTCCACGTGGAAGGGCGGCGGGTCCATGTGGTTCGGGCAGGCCCCGCAGACCCGGTCCCCGTCCACGAGGACGTTCAGGTCGCGGCTTTGCAGGCCCCGGAGCACGACGTCATTGGCGATCCCCCCTTTGCGGAGCGGCCAGACCCCGGGCACGGACCCGAGGGCGGCGCCGATGTCGCGAGCCCCGCTCTCGCGCAGCGCGGGGGCCTCGAGGCTCTCCGAGGCGGGTCCGGACGTCACCGTGACCTCTTCTCTCATCCCGCCGAGAGCGAGGCGGACATCCTGGTGCCGGCGCTCCCCGGCCACGAGCTCGATGCCGCTCAGGCGGGCCCGGGAGAACCCCGGGCTCTCCACCGTCACATCCCAGGCGCCCGGAGCGAGACCCCTTGCGCGATAGACGCCGAGGGCGCCCGCGACGACACTCGCCTCTCCCCCTCCGCGGCGGACGAGGGTGACGACGGCACCGGGCAGGCGCGAGCCATCGGGGGCGAGGACCGCGCCCCACAGCGAGGCATCGCCTTCCGTCGCATCGGCCGCGGCCGAGCCGAGAGCCAGGACGCCCAGGGCCACGGCCAGGACGACGCACGTGAAGATGGGCCGTGGCTCGTAGATGTGGCGGCGGCGCGGAGTCATCTCCAATGCAGCGTCGGGAGCCCGCGGCGCCCGGTTCCGGTGCCGGGCGCCGCGGTGGCCCGACTATTTCTCCATACTCGGCTTCCAGACCTTCCAGATGTTGCCCACGAGGTCCGGGCCCGGCTTCAGGGTGGGCTGACCCGGCTCCCACCCGGCTGGCGTGGCCTCCGACCCCTTCGACTGACGGACGAGCTGGAATGCCTGGACCTGGCGCACGGTCTCGGCGAGCTTGCGGCCCACGGGAGGCGTGAGGACCTCCATGGCCTGGATCACCCCGTCGGGGTCGATGATGAACCGCCCGCGCAGCTCGATTCCCTGTCCCTCGTCCCAGACCCCGTACGCCCGGCCGACGTTGCCGGCCTGGTCCGAGATCATGGGGAAGGGCACGCCACCCTCGACCATCTTGCTCAGCTCGTGGTCGTTCCACATCTTGTGGACAAAGTGGCTGTCCACGCTGACCGAGAAGACCTCGATGCCCAGCTCCTGCAGCTTCGAGTAGTTGTCGGCGACCGCCGACACTTCCGTCGCTCAAACGAAGGTGAAGTCCCCCGGGTAGAAGCAGAGCATGATCCACTTGCCGAAGTGGTCCGAGAGCTTGAGGCTGGTGAATGCCCCCTTGTGGTAGGCCGGGGCCTGGAAATCCGGGGCCTTCTGGCCCACCCTCACGGTCATCGTGGTCTCCTTTCCCTTCTGCTCCGGCGAGGCCGGGGGCTCAGTGGGTGCGGGCCCTCCTAGAACACTCCCCGTCACGCGGCCACATCCTGCGGGTTGTTCTCCCATGCGTCCTCCTACTCCTCCTTGTTCGGGGCGGTGGGGGCAGGCGAGGACTCGCCCTCGAGCGAGCCGTCGTCGGTCAACAACGGGTCCTCGAGACCCCGGCCTCCGCGACGACCCATGCGGCGTCCGCCACCCGCACCTCGGCCACGCCCACGACCAACGCCGCCACCCGCACCTCGGCCACGCCCACGGCCAGAGCCGCGACCCGACCCTCCGCCCCGGCCGGTCTCCTCCCGATCGGGAGCGCGGCAGCGGCCCCTTGCGAACCCCGTACGGGGACCTTCGCCCCGGGGGCCCCTTCCATTGAATCCAGGCATGATGTCCTCCGTTTCCTCAGCTCAAGCCTGCGGCTCGAGACCGCCGGTGGTCCGCTCCCGCAGCCACCGGCTCCAATGCCAGATGCGTGCTGTCGCCGAGGACCTCTCCGACCGCCCTCCAGCACGCGAGAATCGCCTCTCGCACCCCGTCGATCTCGAGCCCGGTCTCCTGGCGTCCCAACAGTCCCGGCAGGCGCGACTCGAAGGGAATGCTCCCCAGGAGCGGGACCTGGTGGACCGAGGCCACCGTCTCCACGACGTGGGCCCCGGGAGCGTTGAGGTCGGCCTTGTTGAGCACGATGCCGGATGGCAGACCGAAGTGGCCGATCACCGTCAGGACACGGGCGAGGTCGTGGATCCCCGCCTCGGTCGGCTCGGTCACCACGACCACCCCGTCGACGCCGGTGATGGCGGCGTGGACCGGGCACCCGATGCCGGGGGGACCGTCGATCAGCACCAGGTCGACGCCGTCCCGGGCCGCGAGGCGCCGGGCCTCCCTCCGGAGGAGAGCCACGAGCTTCCCCGAGCTGTCCTGGGCCACGCCCAGGGTCGCGTGGACCAGCGTCCCCCACGGAGTGGCGCGCGTGGTCCACAACCCCGCCCGGTTCGGCCGGAAGGAGACGGCCTCCTCCCCGCAGACCTGAGCGCAGGCCCCGCACCCTTCGCAGCGGATCGGGTCGCTCTCGACGCCGAGCTCGACTGTCCTGATCGCACCGAACCGGCAGGCGTCGAGGCATGCACCGCACACGCTGCATCGGCCGGGGTCGATCACTGCCCGGCGCCCGGCCTCGAAGGGACGCCACTCGTCGTCCTGCCCCGGGAGTAGCAGGGCGAGGTTGGCCGCGTCCACGTCCGCGTCGACGGCCACGCACCGGCCCGCGAGACGGACGAAGGCGCCGGTCAGGGAGGTCTTCCCGGTGCCGCCCTTGCCGCTGACGATCGCGATCTGTCTCATTGACGGCCCCCGCACCGGGCGAGCAGCTGGTCGGCCACGGCCTCCACGGTCGAGGCAAAGCCCGGAACCTGTGCGGAGGCCAGCATTCCGCTCGCGCAGGCGGCAGCGATCTCGGGGTCGAACGGCACCTCGGCCAACACCGGTACGCGCTCGCGGGCCAGAAGCGAACGGACCTGGCTGTCCCCCAGGTCGGAGCGATTGATGACGGCGGCCGCCTCGAGGCCCAGCGTCGCGCACATCTGGAGCGAGAGCTCCAGGTCGTGGAGGCCGAAGGGGGTCGGCTCGCACACGAGGATGACGAGATCGGCGTCCTCCACCGCGGCGACCGCGGCACACGACGTCCCCGGGGGCGCGTCGAGGACGGCAAGGTTCGCCTCGCCGCCCAGCGCGACGGTGGCCTGGATCAGGGGGGCGGATCGCGCCTCTCCCGGGTCCAGCGTCCCGTCGACGAATCCCATCCGCCCCACGTGTCCGCGGCGGAGAGTCCCCGTCTCACGCACGACCTCCCGCAGCGACGCCTCCGGGCAGGCGCGGAGGCAGACACCGCAGGCGTGACACAGATCGGGGTAGACCGTCACTGCGTCGGGGCCGCTCACGATCGC
Source organism: Acidobacteriota bacterium (assembly GCA_022340545.1). Classification (GTDB taxonomy): domain Bacteria; phylum Acidobacteriota; class Vicinamibacteria; order Fen-336; family Fen-336; genus JAJDNS01. Next base: position 5,002 of record JAJDNV010000297.1, read on the forward strand.
CCCGAACTGACAGGCGGATGCGCACTCTCCGCAACCCGCGCAGTGGGCCCCGTCAAGGGTGGGCACCGGCACCCCGTGACGCTCGATCCAGGTGAAGTCGGGTTGAAAGAAGAGGTGCCCGTTCGGGGCCTCGACGTCGGCGTCGACGTAGGCCACCCCCGCGCGCCGCGCGGCCAGGCTCCAGGCGAGGTTGGTGGCCACCAGGGTCTTCCCGGTGCCTCCCTTGCCGCTGGCCACCGCGAGGCGCATGAGACTCAGTCCGCCGCCCGGAGCATCTCCGGCTGCAGTTGGGCGAGGGCCTCGTCCGCCCTCGTCCCCGGACGGACGACCACCGGCAGGATCCCTCCGGCCCGGAGTGCGTCCTCCGCCTTCGGACCGAACTGACCCGCAAGCACCACCGTCACCCCGTTGCGGATGAGGAGCGACGCCGTGGCCGTCCCTGCGCCCTGGGCCGCCTCTGCGTGGGAGTTGTCGAGGGCCTGGACGTTCGCTCCGGAATCGCGCACCAGGAGGAACCGTGGCGACCTGCCGAAGTGAGCCCCCACCGCCGCGGAGAGGTCCGAGCCCTCCACCACGGCCACCGCAACGCAGCCGCGCACGGGTGACTGCTTGTCCATGTCACTCATGGTGGTTTCCTCCGCAGCTGTTCGGGTGGTCGTGGCGACACGGGACGGTCCCGCTCAGCTCCCCGCGGAGGTAGCTTCCCACCACGTCGCGGACACGGCCGGTGAGGCCGGTGGCCACGTCGATCCCGAACTGGGAAAACATGTTGATCGCGCGGGGACCCATCCCCCCGGCCAGGATCACGTCGACGCCCAGCCCCCGGATGAACTGCGGCATCTGACCCGGCTGGTGCGCCTGGGCGTGGGGATTGGGGACGACCCGGTCTCCCCGGATCTCTTCCCCGACGGTCTCCACCACGACGTAGGCTCGGCAGCGGCCGAAGTGCCCCGCCACCTGCCCGTCCAGCCCGGCCTCGTCCTCGGCCGCCACCGCGATGTTTCTTGTGTCGCTCACACGCTCCTCCTTGCTTTCTCGTCGTTTCTCTAGCCGCGTCTGCCTCTCCCGCGGCCGCCGCGACGGGCGGCGGCGCGCCGGTGGGGACCCGAGCCGCGGCCCCCCCCGTCGACGCGCTGGAAATCGTCCCCCCGGCAGGCCGGGCACACCCCGGGACGGCCGGTCCCGAAGGGCTCGGACCACCCGTGGCCGCAGGCCGCACAGGCAAAGCGCCTCAGGGCCGGCACCTCCACCGCTCCGCCCTCGATCTTCAGGGCCCGGCCCCGCACCAGGACCTGGGCGACCTTTCTGCGGGCCGCCTCGACGATGCGCCCGAACGTGGCGCGGGAAACGTTCATCCGCGCCGCGGAATCCTCGTGATAGAGCCCCTCGAGGTCGGCCAGCCGCAGGGCCTCCAGCTCGTCGACGCTGAGCACGACCTCCTCGAGCTTCGACACCGGCACCCCTCGCGGCTTGAAGTACGTACTCGGCGGCGAGGCGCCGACGCGTCGGGGGCACAGGGGACGGGGCATCGGGTTTCCTCAATCCGATAATAAGCATATGCTCAAAACCTGTCAAGGACCATCCTGGCCTCAGGGCCTCTGGTCTACGCGCCGATCTGGTATGTCTTGAGCTTCCGCCAGAGCGTTGTACGGTGCATTCGCAGCTCGGAGGCGGCGGCGGAGCGGTTGCCCCCGTGGCGCTTCAGCGTCTCCTCGATGAGCCGGCGCTCGGCGTCACCGTCGAGAGGCCGGGACGAAAGATCGGGCGCCCGGTTGATGTGCTCGGGCAGGTGCTCCGGCCGCAGCTCCTCCCCTTCGCACATCACGAAGGCGTGCTCGATGGCGTTCCGCAGCTCCCGGACATTGCCCGGAAAAGGGTACCGCTGGAGCAGCGCCATGGTTCGGGGCGCCGCCTGCCTCACCGGCTTGCGGATCTTCGCTCGCACCTTCTCGATGAAATGCTCCACCAGCAGGGGTACGTCCTCCGGACGATCGCGCAGCGGAGGGAGCTCCACTGCCACCACGTTGATTCGGAAGTACAGGTCCTCCCGGAACCGCCCCTCGGCGATGGCCCTCTTGAGGTCGGCGTTGGTGGCGGCGATCACCCGGGCGTCCGTCTTCAGGGTGCGGGTGGCGCCCAGGGGCTGATACTCCCCGTTGGCCAGGACCCGCAGCAGCTTGACCTGGAGGGAGACGTCCATCTCGCTGATCTCGTCCAGGAGAAGGGTCCCCCCGTTGGCCAGGGCGAAGAGCCCCGGCTTGTCGCGCTTGGCGTCGGTAAAGGCCCCCTTCACGTAGCCGAACAACTCCGACTCCAGGAGCGTCGCCGGCAACGCCGCGCAGTTCAGCTTGATGTAGGGTCCGTAGCGACGGGGGCTCAGCTTGTGGATGGCCTCCGCGAACAGCTCCTTTCCCGATCCACTGGGACCGTGGATGGTGACATTGCACTCGGACTCGGCGACGTTGGGGAGCATCTGGATCACGCGCCGGACGACGGGACTCCCGCTCACGATCGTCTCCAGAACCTTCTCCTGCTCAAGGGCTTCGCGAACGTGCTCCACCTCGGTCAGATCGCGGAAAAACTCCACCACCCCGACGAATTCTCCCCGCTCGTCGCGGAGGACCTCGGTGCTCAGGCTGATGGGCACCTCGCGCCCGTCCTGGGTGATGATCGTGACCCGCACGTCGTCCACCGGCTCGTGGCTCGACAGGGTGTCGCGGATCGCGCACCGGCTGTGGCAGACCTCGGTCCGAAAGATCTCGAAGCAGTGCTTGCCGATGGCTTCCTCGGCCCGAAAGCCGGTGATGCGTTCGGCGGCCTTGTTGAAATACGTGACGATGAACTGCCTGTCGACAGTGAAGACCCCGTCACTGATGCTGTCGACGATGATCCTCGCCAGCCGGTTGAGCATTCCTCCCTCGCCCTCGGGTGAACGACCTGCGGTACATACAGCAAAAGCCGTGCCCGCGGGGAGGACGGCAGGGGCCTCGGTGGCCACGGCCGCGGAGATCACTCGACCGCGAGGGCGGCCAGGACCTCCCCACGCTCGCCGCCCTCCCCGACGCCGGGCGGTCTCACCGCGCCGTACTGCCTGTCGGCCAGGCCCAGCCGATCCCTGATCAGGGCGGCGGGCGGGTTCAGGCGGATCTCCCGGGGCGAGCCCGGCCCCACCAGAACCACCGGGGACACGAACCGGGAGACGAATTCCTCGATGCGCACCCCGCCGAAGAAGGCCCGGTCGTGGGGACATCCGAGGACCAGCACCTGGAACTCGCGCCTGGTCAGGCACCGGTGCAGCTCGGTCCACTCCGGGTCCTCGCACAGGCGGAACCCGGCATCGAGGTAGTCCCCAAGTCGCGTGTCGTAGTACAGCCGCAGTTCGCGCTCCAGGCGGATGGCCAGGGCCGTCCGCTCGTCCGGGGACAGGTGCGCCGGGGACCGGGCCTCGGGATCGTAGGGATCCACGAGGAAGTGGAACACGTTGAGCCGGAGTGACCCGGCCCGGGCCAGGTGCAGCGCGAACTCGAAGGCCCAGTCGCCCTGCGCCGAGTAGTGAGCACAGAAACCGATGGCGCGGACTGCAAACGTGCTCATGATCGTGTCTCCCATTGTGCCGAGCGGCGTGCAGAGGCTCGGAGTCTGGCCGGCCAGGGACGGTCGCCGTCGGCTCGTCTGGAGCCGGCGGCGGGGTTCGCGCTCTCCCGAAGGTAGTGGTCCGAGTAGAGCGCCCCGATGGGGTTGTTGGCCAGCGATCTGTCCTTGACGAAGAGGTTGGTGACGGGGGCTTCACTCGCCCGGTTGAAGAGGCAGTCGGCCCCGATGCAGAGCCCGACGACCACGTTGATGTCGGTCTCAGCGGCGTTGAGGGCAGCCGCCTGACCCAGCGGGTTGCAGGGTGCGGTGTCGGTGTCATCCTCGGCCACACCCCCGACCTTGCACCAGACCGGCACCACCTCGAAGAAGCGTCGCAAGACGTCGGCGAGGATCCGCGAGGGCTCGAGCAGGTCTTTGCAGAAGGCGAGGCCGACACGGCGGAAGCGCATCTCGAGACAGAAGTAGACAAGCTCGGCCACGCGGCACAGCGTCCGTTCTTCCTCGCGCGCGATGTCGGTCGCAGCCTCCAGCAGGCTCCCGAGCTCCTCGGGTAGAGGCGGACTGTCGCACGCTCCCGGACAAGGCCGGCCGGTCAGGCAGACTCGATTCTCGCAGGCCAGGCAGTCGAGGAGGCCCTCGTGAGCCTGTGTCGGCGCGGGCCCTCCACCCGGGAGGAGTCCCCCCGGGGGCGCCGCCGTGCCCAGACCGTAGCCCGCACAGAGGGAGCCTGCGTCCAACGCCGCCAGGACCTCGTCCGCGGAGCAGGCCACGTTCTCCACGGTCGCCACGTCCTGCGCCGCCAGCGCCTCGCGCACATCCCGGCTGACCCCCCCACAGATGAGCTTCTCGACGCCTTCCTCGGTGACGGCATCCAGCAGCTCCACCGGCGAGCGGATCGCGGCCGTCACCCGAGTGTGTGACACGACCCGCCCGTGGCTCACGCGAGCGAGGAGCAACCCGTCCGCCCGGGTGCAGCGAGGTGCTACGCGGTCGCCCATCAGCGGTGCTCCCCAGCGCATCGTTCACTCCTTGCGCAAGCTCCACCGCAAGGGCCATGCCAGCCGTCTTCTCCCACCGGCGGGGCGCCGCCACGGCGCGGAGCGTGTCGTGCGGCGTTGCGGACGCGTTGCAGTGCGACATGTGTGTTGCATCACGTGCGACGCCACACACGGGTCGGGACCGCCCGCTCGCCGGTCCCGCGGAGAGCCGGAAGGACGGGCGGGCTCGGCGCCGTTTGGCCCGGGCTGGCAGGTCTTTCGAAGAATCCGGCGTCACGTTTCGATCCCACGATCAAGACGAGTCGTCGCAACGTCCGAGCCTCCCGGTATGCGCTTTGCTGTGACTCAGGTCGAGCGGCGCACAACGACGTCGCAAGGGAGGATCGATGGCCACCGAGGTGCTGCAACAGGACGCCCAGGCGCCGGCCCGCGCCGCGACGCTGTACCACATCGAAAACCCGGAGGTCGAGAACAAGGCCGAGCGGTTCCTCAATGCGTTTGCGGCGGTGCTGCACTTCACGGACTACAAGGCGCTGCTCGACTCGTACTGCGCTTCGAGCGCCAAGTGCGGCCGCTGCGTCGCCTCCTGTCAGGTCTACCAGGTGAGTCGCGACCCCCGGGACATCCCCTGCTACCGGAGCAACCTGCTGCTCGACGTCTACCGGCGGCACTTCACCGTCGGTGGCTGGCTGAAGGCGCACATCGGAGGCGGCTGGTCGCTCACCGACGCCCTGGTCGACGAGATGGCCGACATCTTCTACCGCTGCACGGCGTGCCGGCGTTGCACCCTCGAGTGCCCGCTGGGCATCGACCACGGTCTCATCACCCGACTGGGCCGCTACATCCTGAGCATGGCCGGGATCGCACCGAAAGCCTTGCAGGTGAGCGTGCGCGAGCAGCTCGAGGGCGAGACGCGCAACACCTCGAAGCTGCCCGAGCCGGCGTTGGTGGACACCCTCGAGTTCCTGGCCGAGGAGATGGCGGAGAGCCTGGGCGTCAAGCTCGAGTTCCCTCTCGATCAGCCCGATCGCGACTACGGATTCTTCTGCGCGGTGAGCGACTACCTCATGGAGCCCGATACCCTCATGGGCAACGCCGCGGTGCTGTACGCAGCCGGGGACTGGGACCGCTGGACGATCGGCAGCCGCAACTTCGACGCGATCAACTATGGCCTCTTCTACAGCGACTGGCACCTCGAGCGGATCATCAAGCGCCTCGTGGGCGAGGCGAAGCGGCTGCGGGCGGGAACGCTCCTGATCGGCGAGTGTGGACACGCCTCGCGCTCGGCCTGCCAGTTCGTTCCCGTCTTCGCCGGCCAGGACGAGCTCCCGGTGAAGAGCTTCATCGAGTACACGCTGGAGTGCATCGAGGACGAGAGGATCCATCTCGACCCGGACATCGTCACCGAGAAGGTCACCTATCACGACCCGTGCAACATCGCCCGCTCGGGCTGGATCGTGGAGCAGCCGCGGCGGATCCTCAGGTCCTTCGTGAAGGACTTCGTGGAGATGACACCCCACGGGCGCACCAACTACTGCTGCGGAGGAGGAGGGGGCCTCGTCTCGATGGACGAGACCCACGAGTGGCGGATGAAGGTGGCCGGGCGCGTCAAGGCCGAGCAGATACGGGCTACGGAGGCCGAGATCGTCGTCGCCCCCTGCGCCAACTGCAAGAAGCAGCTCAAGGAGCTCGTGGACTACCACGAGCTGCCCTGCCGGGTGATGGGCCTCCACGACCTCGTTCTGCGGGCCATCGACATCCCCGGGGGCAAGAGCGCCCGGCAGCGACAGGACGAGGCGGCCCTGGCCGCCACCGCGTGAGGGAGGGATCATGGAGCACTGGCTCGAGCTGGCAAGAGGCCCTCTCTTCGCCTTCACCTTCCTCGTCATGGGCCTGGGCCTGGCGCGCCACGTGCTGCTCCAGGTTCACGGGCTGGTGACCCGGAAGGGGCAGCGCCTGCGGCAGGCACCCTGGCGACGCATCGCCTCCAGCACGCTGAGCTGGGCGGTGCCGGTCGGCCACCTCGACCGTTCGACGCTGGTGATGACGACCGCCTCCTTCCTGTTCCACATCGGGGCGGTGGTGGTCCCGGTGTTCCTGGCCGCCCACGTGGCCCTGTGGAGCGGCTTCCTGGGGGTCAGCCTGCCCGCGCTTGGGGAGGGTGCGGCCGATCTGCTGACGGCCCTGACGATCGTCTGCGTCCTCGTGCTGGTCGCCTACCGGCTGATGACCCCGAGGGCGCGGGCCCTGACCCGGGCCTCCGACTACGGTGTTCTGGGGCTGGTGCTCGTCCCCTTCCTGTCGGGCTTCCTGGCCGCCCACCCCACCCTCAACCCCCTGCCCTGGAGCTGGATGATGCTGCTGCACATCCTCAGCGCAGAGCTGCTCCTGCTGGCCATCCCCTTCACCAAGCTGGCTCACGTGGTGCTCTTCCCCTTCGACCGGCTGTCGGAGGTGCACTGGCAGCTGCGCCCCGGTGCCGGCGATCGGGTGGCCGCGGCCCTCTACGGGGAGGAGGCCCACGTATGAGCGTCGCGATTCTCGTCGACGTGACCCGCTGCACGGGCTGCGAGCGCTGCACGGTGGCCTGTGGGGAGGCCAACCAGCGCGACCTCGTGGCCGCCGAGGCCGACCGCGCCACCACCCGGGACGGCCTGTCCGCGAACCGCTGGTGCACGGTGGTGGAGGCGGCGGAGGGGCGCTTCGCGCGCAAGAGCTGCATGCACTGCCTGGACCCGAGCTGCGTATCCGCCTGCCTGGTCGGCGGCTTGGAGAAGACCACAGACGGGCCGGTCGTCTACGACCCCGACAAGTGCATCGGCTGCCGCTACTGCATGCTGGCGTGTCCCTTCCATGTGCCTCGCTACGAGTGGTCGCAGGTGGCCCCCTTCATGCGGAAGTGCGACCTGTGCGCGGAGAGGTTGCGACGAAGCGAGCGTCCCGCGTGCGTCGAGGCCTGCCCCCACGACGTGCTGAGCTTCGGGCCGCGGGACGAGCTGCTCGAGCAGGCGCATCATCTGATCCGCGACACGCCCGGCCGCTACCTCCCGCACGTGTGGGGCGAGACCGAGCTGGGGGGAACGTCGGT
>JAJDNV010000307.1 GCA_022340545.1 Acidobacteriota bacterium
TGCTGCTTCTCAACCAGGGCGACCTTCTTGCCCATCTGCCCGGCATGGGCGGCAGCTTCATAGCCACCGGGGCCAGCGCCGATAACGATGAGATCGTACATGGAGGCCCTACACTCTCAGAGGCCGGCCAGGGCCTCGATGTTCTCGATGTTCTGCTTCAGCTTCTGGAGGAACCTCGCGCCCGGGGCACCGTCGATCACCTGGTGATCACAGGTGAGAGAGAAGCCGAGGTGGTCGACGAAGACCACTTCGCCGTCACGGTGCACCGGTTTCAGCTGAATCGCGTTCACACCGAGAATCGCCACCTGCGGCGGGTCGACGATGGGGGTGAAGGCCTCGACTCCCAGACCGCCGAGGTTGCTGACGGTGAAGGTTCCACCCGTCATGTCGTCGGGGGAAAGCGCGCCACCAACCGCCGCGTCGCTCAGCCGGTGGATCCTGAGGGCCAGCTCCGGCAGTGACAGATCTCGGCAATCCTTCACCACCGGGACCAGCAGCCCCCGGTCCGTGTCGCAGGCAAAGCCCAGGTTGATGTCCGTGTGCCGGAAGATCTCCCCATCGATGAGCTCGGCGTTGATGTCCGGCACCTCGATCAGGGTGCGCACCGTGCAGAACATCACCATGTCGTTGACGTTCGCGTCGGCAGGGCCGCCGGCCGCCTTGATCCTCTTGCGCATCGCCAGCAGGCCGGTGGCATCGGCCGAGGCGTGCATCGTGTACTGCGCCGTACCGGCCAGCGAGTCACGCATGCGGCGGGCGATCGTCTGCCGTGTCCGCGACATCCTGACCGGGGGATCCAGCAGGTTCCGGGCCAGCACCATTCCACCGGCTCCCGCGCCGCTCCCGCGAGAACGGTATCCGTCCCTGATCATCTCGCGGGCCAGCGACGAGACCCGTGGCGAGGATTCGTAGAGCTCGCGGATATCGGCCTCGAGAACCCGCCCACCGGGGCCGGATCCCGTGAGATTCTCGGGAAAGAAGTCGTGCTCCTCGGCGAATCGACGCGCCCGGGGGCTCAGGACGCCGGCGGCAGCGGCCAGGTCCGGGCCGGCAACGGGAACAAGGGCAGGCTCCGCCCGCGGTCTGGGCGACGCTGCTTCGGCCGGCGCTGCCGGTTCAGCCCCCGCCGGGGCCGGAGGCGCGGGGCGGAACGGCTCCACATCTTCGCCCGGCTGACCGATGACACAGATGAAGGTGAGCACGGGGACGAGCGCTCCCTCCTCGAAGAACGTCTCGAGAAGAATCCCGTCCGCCGGCGCCTCGACTTCGAAGTTCGCCTTGTCGGTCTCGACCTCCGCGATGGCCTCACCGGCGGAGACCTGGGAGCCCTTGCCCGCAAGCCACCTCACGAGGATGCACTCCTCGACCGTGTTTCCGGGTTGCGGCATCTTGACCGGTGTCGCCATGTCCTACTTGAAGCCCTCGAGCAGCTTCCACCCGATCTCCAGGAACTGCGTCAGCGTGCGCTGGGTTGCGCCATAGCCGATGAACTCCTTCGGCTCCATGCCGTCCGGCTCGTAGGCTCGCACGAACTCCGGGAGACGATTCAGCCGCTCGATGACGCTGTCTGGCACGGGGACGTCAATACGCTCCTCCTCCGGCAGGCCCTTGGCGACGAGCGAACCCTGGGACTTCGGGTGGATCGACATGATCAGGTCCGCCCCCGTCAGCTCGGTCATGTGGTAGTCGCCGCGCAGAGCGGCCACCAGCAGCTCGGCCGTGTAGCCTCTCTCCTTGTAGATCGAGTAGGAGCGCTTGGTCACCGCGAGGCCCGCTCGCTGGATGTCCGATTCACTGATCTCGGCGGCGCTGTCGTGAACCACATCCCGCAGGTAGTCGTCCAGACGGCCGATCATGATGACGGCGTAGCAACGGCCCGGCTGGACCCCCTTGGCCCTGGCGCGTTCCACGCCCGCCCGGTGGCGTTCGCCGATGGCGACCGTCTGCGGAACGGTGAAGCTCACCGTCAACGCCGTCGTGATCCCCTCGGCCGCGCACTCCTCCAGCACGTCCAGCCCGGCCGCGGTGGCCGGCAGCTTGACGGCGATGTTCGGTGCCCAGTCGTGGAACCGTTTGGCCATCGGCAGCATCACGTCCCGGTCACCCTGGCGGGCGGGGTTCACCTGGGCGCAGACGTAGCCGCGCTCGCCGCGGCTGCGGTCATACTCCGGCTGCACCATCTTGGCGGCGTTGGTCACCGCAATCCGCATCAGCGATTCCGCTTTGGCGCCCTTGTCGAGGTTCTGGGAGAGAACCGCGTCGATCTGCTCGCGCCACAGCTCGCGGTTGTCCCTCAGGGCCACATTGGAGAGGAAAGGATTGGTGGTGACACCAACCGCTCCGCGATCCAGGCCAAGTTGAAGCTCTGCGGGATCCGCGGAATCGTGCCACCACGAGGTCTTCGTGTTGCGGATTGCCCACTCGAGATAGCCATTCGTACTCATGCTCTTATCCTGTATCGGCCAGTTACACCGCGGCTCGACGATTCCCCGCGTGTCAACGGGATCGACGAAGCAGGCGACCGGAAGACCCGTATTCTAGCAGCCTCTGACGGGAGCCCCGGGACTCCTGCGACGCGCCGTAGTGACTAACGGCGGCGGTTCCGCTATCCTCCCCGCTCAGTCCAAAACCTTTGAGGAGTAAGCGCATGGAGCGAATCGGATTCATCGGGCTCGGAATCATGGGCAAGCCCATGGCGAAGAACCTCGTCAAGGCCGGCTATTCCCTGGTCGTCTTCGACATCGTTCCCGGGCCCGTCAAGGAGCTGGAGGCGGCGGGCGCCAAGTCGGCCGGCAACGCCAAGGAGGTCGCGGCCGCGAGCGATGTTGTCATCACGATGCTGCCGAACTCGCCAGACGTGCGCGAGGTCGTCCTCGGCGCGGGCGGCGTGCTCGAGGGCGCCCGGTCCGGCCAGGTCTACGTGGACATGAGCTCGATCGACCCGATCGTGGCGCGCGAGGTGGAAGCCGCGGTCCGGAAGAAGGGCGTGGTGATGCTCGACGCCCCGGTCAGCGGTGGCGAGCCCAAGGCCATCGAGGGGACGCTCGCGATCATGGTCGGTGGGCCCGCGGACGCCTTCGAGAAGGTCCAGCCCATCCTCCTCAAGATGGGCGCATCGGCCGTGCTCGTCGGCGAGATCGGCAGCGGCAACGTGGCCAAGCTCGCCAACCAGATCGTCGTGGCCCTCAACATCGCGGCCATGAGCGAGGCGCTCGTCCTCGCCACCAAGGCCGGGGTGGATCCCGAGAAGGTCTACCAGGCGATCCGCGGCGGCCTCGCCGGCAGCACGGTCCTCGACGCCAAGGCGCCGATGGTCCTCAGCCGCAACTTCAAGCCCGGCTTCCGCATCGAGCTGCACACCAAGGACCTCGCCAACGCCCTCGCTGCGGCCCACGCGGTCGGCTCGCCGGTCCCCCTGACCAGCCAGGCGATGGAGATCCTCCAGGCCCTCAAGGTCGACGGCCGGGAGAAGGAGGACCACTCGAGCATCGTCCACTTCTTCGAGAAGCTCGCGAACGTCGAGGTGAAGAAGGTGTCGTAGGGTTGGCGGTCCAGCGCATCCAAGTGGTCGAGGGTCGCTGGACAGTCAGAGAATCGTGCGTCTCTCGAAGGAGCGCGCGCCGAGGATCGTGAAGAGCGCGAGGAAGCCCAGGAGCCCACCGAGGAGCAGCCCGAGCGGCATGTGAGGCACGTTGGGGGTGACGGCCAGACGCATGGCCTCGCTCATGAAGGTCAGGGGGTTGAGCAGGAAGAGGTAGCGCACCGGACCCAGCGCGGCGAGGGCGGCCCAGGGGTAGTACGCGCACCCGAACAGCATCATGGGCCCGAGGACGACCGCGAAGAGGAGCCCGCTGAAGCGGGGCTGGACGTGGGTGCCCAGGGTCAGGCCGAAGGCGGCCGAGAGCAGCCCGCAGAGCGCGGCAAGCGGCAGCAGGGCGGGCCAGGCCGGATGCACCTCCATCCCGCTCACCTGGTGCATCAGCAGCATCATCGCGGGCAGCGCGATCAGGCCGGCCACCGCGGCGTGTAGCGCGCCGGCCACGATCCGCTCGAGGGCCACCCCCCGCACGCCGATGGGGGTGAGGATCCGCTCGTCCACCTCACGGCCGCCCGAGAGGTCCTGCACCAGCGGCATGAGGACGCCCTGGACGCCCGCCATCATCATCGTGATGGCCATGAGGCCGGGGAGCATCACCGTGCGGAACTCGTCGGCGACGAGCTGCATGCGCGGCAGGAGGTTGCCGAACACCAGCACCACCAGGATCGGCTGGGTGAGGGTGGCCACGAGCAGCGGACCGGCGTTGCGCCGCGCCACCAGGACGTCCCGCTGCAGAAGCGCCAGGAAGACGGTCACTCGCGGAGCTCCTTCCCGGTGAGATGGATGTAGACGTCCTCGAGGCTCGGCTGGGCGAGGTTCACGTGGTGAAGATCCGCTCCCCCCTCCCGGACCGCGTGGAGGACCCGATCCAGTAGCCCGTCCTTCGGGTCCACGAACAGGCGCAGCCGCTCGTGCTCGTCGCCGTCGCCTTCGACCTCGACATGCTCCAGGTTCTGGACCCCGGGGATCGCCCTCAGCTGCGGGGCGAGCGGCCGGGGGGCCCGCACCCAGAGGTCGAGGACCTGGGCCCCGGGCAGCGTCTTCTTCAGGGCAGCGGGGGTGTCGAGGGTGAGGATGCGCCCGTGGTCGACGATGGCCAGCCGCTGGCAGAGCCGGTCGGCCTCCTCCATGTAGTGGGTCGTCAGGATGAGGGTGAGACCCCGCTGGTGCAGTCCGCGAAGGATGTCCCACAGCAGCCGCCGCGCCTGCGGGTCGAGCCCGGTCGTGGGCTCGTCGAGGAGCACGAGCTGCGGATCGTGCATGAGGGCCCGCGCGATCATCACTCGCTGCTGCTGGCCTCCGGAGAGGGTCTTGGGCTTCGCGCGGGCCTTGTCGGCCACCTTCAGCTCCTCGAGCAGCCGGTCGGCGCGGGCCTCGCGCTCCGCGGCCGGGAGACCGAAGTAGCGTCCGTGGTAGGTCAGGATCTCGCGCACCGTCAGGTCGCTGTCGAGGTTTCGGGTCTGGGGCACCACCGCGATCCGGCGCTTGGCCTCCGGAGGCGCGCGCGTGATGTCCACCCCATCCACGAGGATGCGTCCGGCGGTCGGACGCACGAGCGTGTTGATGCACCCGATGGTCGTGCTCTTCCCCGCGCCGTTCGGGCCAAGAAGGCCGAAGAGCTCCCCCTTCTCGACTGCGAACGAGATACCGCGCACCGCCTCCACCGGCGGGGACTTGCGCCCGCCGGGATAGGTCTTCACGAGGTTGTCGACGACGAGGAGGCTCATGGTTCAGCTATGGGGTCGGAGCCGTTGATGCTACCACGCGTGCCGTGGGTCTCCCGAAAGGCCCTCGGCGCGGCTGAGACGGCGGGCGAGGGCCTCGGGGTCCGCGAGGTGGACCAGCAGGAGGTCGGCCCTCCGAATCGCCTCGCGCAGGCCATCGGCTCCGCGCGCTCCACCACGCCCGCGCGCGGCCTCGGCCCGGAGCACGGCAAGGGAGAGCCGCAGGCCGAGGACGGTGGTGCGCAGGCCCTCGCCCTGCAGCGCGAGCCAGCTGGCAAAGGCGCGGGCCGCCAGCCAGCGGCGGACGGGCGCGACGAGGCCACCCCACCCGTCGTCGACGAAACCCTCCCCCGCCGGCGACGGAAGCGGATGGCCGGGAGGCACGCACTCCGCGACCGCGCGCCAGGCCCGGGCACACTCGTCGGGCCGTGCCGGCTCGGCGTCGGCCCTTGAAGGTGCCTCCAGGCAACGCTCCAGGTAGTCGTCGAAGACCCCGTCTTCGGGATCCCACCCGCGCGCCGACTCGGCCTGTACCGAGAGGAGCGCGAGGGCCTCGTCCGGAGACAGGTCTTCTCGCGCCAGGGTCGCGACCGCGTGGGCCTCCCACCGCGCGTGGGCCGCCCAACCCATCAGGACACCGGGGCGGAGGAGGGGCGGAACGCTCCCCCGGGCGTCGAGGCCGTCGTAGGGCCAGGATGACGGAAAGGCCGGAGGGTCGTTCTCGATCGCCAGCGGACGGTCGTCGCGGAAGAGCAGGCCGGCGGCGGTCGGGCAGTAGTGGGAGAGCGTGATCGAGACCCCGAGCGGGCTCAACGTCACGACCCGCGGGAAGTCGCGGCAGGCCGAGGCCAGGCCGTCGAATCCAAGCCGGTGGTGAATCGCGCAGAGCGGCCGGTCGCCGGCCTCGAGAAAGACGCAGCGGCCCCGGTCGTCGGTCCGGAAGACGGCCCGGGCCCCGTGGGGCAGGCCAGGCTCGGCTCGAAAGGGTGCCTCGGTGCCCCGGGCGGCGCACAGCACCCCGTCGGCCAGCGCCTGGCGCAGCCGGTCCTCGACGTGGGGCTCGACGGGCACGTCCCACCCCGACGAGCAGCAGACCCCGGTGTGGCGGCAGGCGTAGTCGGCGTGGATCGAGAGGACCCGGGTCAATCCCCCACCCGCCGACCGTCCCGGACCACCACCCGGCCGTCCTTCACGACGGTCCGGATGGCTCCCACGCCCACGCGCACGAGGTCGAGGAGCCGGCGCGAGCGCAGCAGCACCAGGTCGGCACGCTTGCCGACCTCGATCGTCCCGATGTCGTCGTGGAGGCCCAGCGAGTAGGCGGCGTTCACCGTCACTGCGGTGAGCGCCTCTTCGAGGGCGAGGCCCATCGAGAAGCATCCGACCGCCATCGCGAAGGGCAGCGATGGCGAGAGACCGCCGCCGGGGTTGACGTCGGAGGCGAGGGCGACCGGGACCCCGGCCTCGACGAGGGCCCGGGCCGGGGCGTAGTGCCCGAGGCGCAGGTAGAAGGTGGCCACGGGGAGCAGCGTGGCCACGCAGGAGGCGGAGGCGAGGGCCGCCATTCCCGCCTCCGAGACGAAGCCCAGGTGGTCGGCGGAGCGGGCTCCCAGCTCCGCCGCGAGCTCGGCCCCTCCGGTCCAGACCAGCTCGTCGGCGTGGATCCGGAGCTTCATCCCGTGCTCGCGCGTGGCGAGCAGGATGCGCCGGCTCTCCTCCACGGTGAAGACACCCTCCTCGCAGAACACGTCGCCGAACTCCGCGAGCCCTCGCGCGGCCACCGCCGGGAGCATCCGCTCGACGACGAGGTCGATGTACTCCCCGCGCCGGTCGCGGTAGTCGAGGGGGACCTCGTGGGCCCCGAGGAACGTGGGCACGACCGTCACCGGGTGGCGGGAGGCGGCGAGACCGATCGCCTCCAGGCTGCGGATCTCCGCCCCCGTCTCCAGCCCGTAGCCGCTCTTCACCTCCGCGGTGGTGGTGCCGCAGAGAAGCATCTCGTCGAGCCGGCTCTCGACGCCGGCCGCCAGCTCCTCGACGCTCGCCGCGCGCGTGGCCGCGACGCTGCGCACGATGCCTCCTCCGGCGGCGGCGATCTCCTTGTACGAGGCCCCCGCGAGCCGGCGCCGGAGCTCGTCGTCACGGTCGCCGGCAAAGACGAGGTGGGTGTGGGGGTCGACGAGGCCGGGGACCACCGCCGTCCCTTCCGCATCGACGACGGTTGCTCCAGGGGAGAGGTTTACCGCGTGGTCGAGGGCGGCATCCGGCCCCACCCACACGATGCGCCCCTCGGAGGCGGCGACGGCGGCGTCGGCCTGCGAGTGGAGCTCGCGCATGGCCGGGCCGAGGCGAGGCACGTCCCCCGCCATCGTGGCCAGGAGCCCGATGCGCCGCACCGCGAGGTCGGCCTCGATCACCGGCGAAGACCCGTAGCGCGCATCATCCGCCCATCCGGGCACCGAGCCGCTCGCGGGCGGTGGCGACGTCGATGCCGGAGACGGTGATGCGTTTCTGGCGCCCGCCCGCCCCGCTGACGATCCGGACCGAGGAGGGGGGAACCCCGAGGACGCGACCGAGGAGTCGGGCCAGCGCCTTGTTCGCGGCCCCCTCGACCGGGGGCGCGGTGAGGCGGACGACGAGGGCGCCCTCCCGTTCGCCCCCGAGCGCCTCGCGCGAGGCCCGGGGCTGCACACGCACCCGGAGCATCAGCCCTTCGGGACCCTCCCGGAGTTCCAGATCTTCGCCCCTCACGCGTGGGCTAGCCCCGGCCCGACTCCTCGCGCCGCTTCAGGAAGCGGAGGTTGTCCTCGAGCTCGGCCTCCTCCTGGAGGTCGAGAAGGCTGGTGAGGCGGGTCACGAGGGCTCGGATGTCCGTGCGCAGCGCGGTGCGCAGGGCGCGCAGCTCGAGGATGCCGCTCTCGACCTCGTGGGCCCGACCCTGGGCCAGCTCGAGGAGCTTGTCCGCCTGCAGCTCGGCCTCCTTCACCGACGCCTCCGCCTGCCGGTTGGCGGCTTCACGGATGTCGTCCGAGGCCTTCTGGGCGGTGAGGAGCGTGCTCTTCAGGATCCCCTCGCGCTGTCGGTGCTCCTCGAGAAGCCCCTCCATGTGCTTGACCTGCTGCTCGAGGGTCGCGCGCTCGCGCTCGACCGCGGCCAGCTCCTCGGCGACGAGCGTGAGGTAGCCGCGCACCTCGTCGGGGTCGAGGCCCCGGAAGCGGCGGGAGAAGCCCTGCCGCTGGACGTCGATCGGCGTGATCTTCATCGTTCCCCCCTAGACCACTCCGGGAACGGAGCCCTGGCCAACGTTCCCGGAGTATTCCGTTCTGTCTTCAAGCAGCATTACTCCATGCATCAAGTTGGAGCAGCACTAATAGATCTCGCCGGGCACGCTAGGCTCGCTGAGCGCCGAGCGCCGCAGGACCAACCCGTAGTCGAACAGTGACTGGACGATCCCGTACTGAGCGAAGATCACGAGGGCGAAGAGCACGAGAAACGCGATGTCGAGCGGAAAGTACCGCAGGCTCATCGGCAGCCGTTTCCGGATGGCACGCATCGGAGGGTCTGTCACCGCGTAGATGAAGCCGAGGATCATGCTCGCGAGCTGGTTCCGCGGATCGACCCTGATCCACGACAAGATCGCGCGGGCGATGAGGATCCAGATGTAGAACATCAGGATCCAGTTGAGCATCGTCGCGAGCCCGATCAGCACGTTCGACAGGAGAATCATTCGTCCCAATACCTCGCAAGCCGGTCGCTCACGCCGCGGCCGTTCTCTCCCCGAAGATGGCGGTGCCCACGCGCACGATGGTGGCCCCTTCCTCCACCGCCGTCTCGAAGTCGTGGCTCATCCCCATCGACAGCTCGGTCCCGTCGAGCAGGCCCGCCGCCGCCACCCGGTCGCGCAGGCCGCGCAGCCGGGCGAAGTAGGGGCGCACCTCCTCCGGATCGTCGAGGTACGGGGGCAGGACCATCAGCCCCTCGACACGGAGCCCGTCGAGGTCGCGCATCCTTCGCAGCGCGCCCTCGACCGCGGACTCGGCGAGGCCGGACTTGCCCGCCTCGCCCGCGAGGTCCACCTGGACCAGGACGCGCAGCGTGCGCCCGAGGTCCGCCCCGGCGCGGGCCAGCCGCCCGGCCAGCTCCACGGAATGGACCGACTGGATCACGTCGAACAACGCCGCCGCCTTTCGTGCCTTGTTCGACTGCAGGTGGCCGACGAGGTGCCACCGCAGGCCGCTGGCCCGCAGCTCGGTCAGCCCCTCGATCTTCGCGTCCGCCTCCTGCACCCGGTTCTCCCCGAAGTGTCGCACACCGGCGGCGAAGGCGGCGCGCACCGCCTCGGCCGGCCACGTCTTGCTCACCGCGACGAGAGTGACCTCCTCCGGCAGGCGCGAGGCGCGCTCCGCCGCCCGGGCGATCCTTTGCCGGACGGCGGCGACGCGGTCCTCGATCACTTCTCGAGCGCCTCGATCAGCCCCGTGGCCGTTGCCGCCCACTGCTCGTTGTCCGGCTCCATCGACAGGTACGCCTTCAGGTGCTGGATGGCCTCCGGCACCTGGCCCTGGCCCACCAGGAGTGTCCCCAGGTGATAGTGGGCCTCGGCCAACGTGGAATCGGCGGCGAGGGCGGCCTCGAACGCCGAGATCGCCGCGACCGAGTCCCCGTTGTTCATGAGGAAGACGCCGCGGTTGAACTGCGCGTTCGCGTCCTCCGGATCTTCCCCAGCAGCCCGGTTCACGAGCTCCTCGGCCTTCTGCTCCTGGCCGCTCTCCATGTACACCAGGGTCAGGCCGGTCGTGGCGTCGCGGTCTCCGGGGCGCAGCTCGAGGGCCTTGAGGTAGCTCGCCTCCGCGCTCGACCAGTCTTCCCGCTGGGCGTGGATGTGGCCGAGGTTCAGGTACGCCTCGGGTATGTCGGGTGTCGCTTCGACGATCTCCTCGAACAACGCCTCGGCCTCGTCGAGCCGACCGGAGTTGGTGAGCTCGACCGCCCGGGTGAACTTCTCCCTCACCTCGGCCGTGGGCTCCCCTCTTTCCTTCGCCACCTCTTCGGTGGTCTTGAGGGTGATCTCGGGGACCCTCGTCGCGCCGCCGACGGTCACGCGGTGGTCGACCAAGCGCGTCTGGTAGCCCGCCTTGCTTGCGATGAACCGATAGGCCCCCGGGGTGAGGCCGACCTGGATGTACTCACCGTTCTTGTTGGTCGTCAGCTCGTATGTGCGCGTCATCCCGCCCTGGAGCTCCATGCGCACCGTGGCCTCGGCCACCCCGTTGCCGTGTGTGTTGACGACCCGACCCCGGGCGGTGCCGGTCTGGGCCTCCGCCGGGGTCGTGAGAGAAACGAAGGTGACCAGGAGCGCGGCCGCAATGAACGCTACTCTCATTGCTGCGACCTCCTTCGATGATCGGCTCCTAGTGTCTCACGCCGGGTGGCGGGGGCGATAGGCGATCGTGGTGCCGCCCCGACAGGTCGCTGCCCAGCGCGCGGCATATGATGCTCGGGCGAATGCGCGACTCCTCCGCCGAGCCACCCTACGACCTCCGCCGCGGCGCCCTCCTGGTGATCATCTCCGCTCTCCTCTTCGCAGGCATGGCGGCGGCGGTGCGGAAGGCCTCCCAGGAGCTCCCGAACGCCCCCATCGTCTTCTTCCGGCACTTCCTGATGCTGGTGCTGCTCGCCCCCTGGCTGCTGCGCCGTGGCCGGGGGGCGCTCCGAACGAAGGATCTTCGCGGTCACCTCGTGCGCGGCCTCTTCGGGGTGAGCTCGGTGGCCTGCTACTTCTACGCCCTCGCCCACATGCGGCTCGCCGACGCCGTCCTGCTCCAACAGTCGATCCCGCTCTTCGTTCCGCTGGTGGAGAGGATCTGGCTGGGCGACCCCATTCCCCGAAGACTCGGGCGGGTCCTCCTGATCGGCTTCGCCGGCCTGCTGCTGATCCTCCGCCCCGGCTTGGGGGTCTTCGAGCCGGCGGCACTCTTCGCGGTCGCCTCCGCGCTGCTCGCCTCCGTGGCGCAGGTCGGGATCCGTCGCCTGACCCGCACCGAGCCCGTGACCCGCATCGTCGTGTACTTCGGTCTCATCGCGTCGCTCGCCGTGGCGCCGGCGGCGGCTCTGACCTGGCGCACCCCCTCGGCGGCCACCTGGGCCATCCTGCTGCTCATGGCCGTGCTCGCCACGGTGGGTCAGCTCACCCTGACCCGCTCCTACGTGTATGCACCGGCCGCGCGCATCGGACCGTTCTTCTTCGCGGGGCCCGTCTTCGCGGGCCTGCTGGACTGGCTCATCTGGGGCCGGCTTCCGGACGCGCTCTTCATCGCGGGCGCGGTCCTCGTGGTGGTGGCGGCCACGCTGGCCCTGCGGATCCGGGGCTCGGGGGACGCGCCGTCGAGCTTGCAGAGCGCACGTCGTTGATCCGCCGCCGCGCAGCGGCTAACCTCGGCCGAGCATGCCCGAGATCCGTACCGGCACCGTCGCCGTCTGGCGGCAGCTGTCCCCCGTGCTCGCGAGCTTCCGCCTGGCTCCGGAGAAGAGGCACCGCTTTCCGAGCTACGAGGCCGGGCAGTACATGGCCCTGCGCCGCGAGGACTGCCGGCTCACCCGCCGCGTCGCCGGCCCGGACGGCCAAACGCGCTTCCTCCCGGACCTCGACGAGTCTGGTCGGCAGAAGCGCGGCCCGGTGACCCACTCCTACTCCATCGCCTCGGCGCCGTTCCAGACCGAGCGCGACACGTACGTGGAGTTCCTGGTCGTGCTCGAGATGGCGAGTACCCTGGGCCGCTTCACCGAGTCGCTCTTCGACATGGCACCGCGCGAGGGTGGAGAGATGCGATACGTGGAGCGGATCCTGGGCGACTTCACCCTCGCCAGGCGAGCCGGGGACGCGGACCACATCCTGATGGTCGCCACCGGCACCGGCCTCGCACCCCTGCTGTCGATGGTGCGCCAGATCGACCACGACGCCTCCACGGGACGCCCGACCCCGCCGCGCGTCACCCTCTTCTTTGCCAACCGCACCCGCCCCGAGCTCGCTTTCCACGAGGAGCTCGCCGCCATCGCGTCCGCCGGACGCTTCGATTTCGTCTACGTGCCGACCGTGAGCCGTCCCGGCGACGAGCAGGGGCGAGAGGCCATCGGCCGCGGGCGCGCGAACAACGTCCTCCGGCTCACCCTGGGAATGCCCATGGCGGAGGACGAGGCCCTCGAGGAGGCACACAAGGCCGGTCGTGACACCGCGTTGCTGGAGGAGGCTCTCACGCGCGCGATCGCTCCGCAGCTGCCGGCCCACGTCGACCTCACAGAGCTCCGGAATCGGCTCGATCCCGCGTCCACGGTTGTCCTCACCTGTGGCAACCCCGGGGCGATGCGGGATGTTCGGCGGGCGGCGGAGGGCGTGGGGATCCGCGTCGAGCAGGAGGAGTGGTAGGCCCCCCGCTCCCGGTGGCTCAGCCGGCCAGGGGGACGTCGACCGGCAGCATCGTCTCCGCCTCCACGCCGTAGGGCGCCCGGGCCAGGACGCTCCCGTCGGG
>JAJDNV010000323.1 GCA_022340545.1 Acidobacteriota bacterium
CCCCGGGGCTAGAACGTGAAGCGATACTCGATCCGGTAGCGCTGCACCCACTGGTCGCGCTCTTCCTCGTTGGGGCTGTCCTTGAAGCGCTGCCAGCTGGCGATCGCGTGGAGGCTGCTGCCCCGGCCGGTCGCGCTCCCGAGGTCGAGCCGGTGGACCTCGACGCCGGTGGCCCAGTAGAAGTCGTCCGTGTTGAAGGCAGCCACCGTGGCGTCGGGGTCGATCTTCGCGTAGGTGTAGCCGAGACGGGCCCGGGAGATCTCGAGCGCGCCCATGGCCGCCTCCAGCCAGAGGCCTTTGTTGTTCTCACTCAGGGCGGTGTTCCAGCAGTAGTCGACGGCCAGCGAGACCGGGACCTGGCCACCGGCGGTGAGCCGGCCCAGGATGTCGACCACGCGGTAGTCGTAGAGAAGGAACCCGAGGGGGCCCCGGGTGTTCTGACGGCGGACCTGCGGGTCGAGCGTGTCCAGGTCCCGGAATTCGAGGTATGAGCCGGCGAGGAGGATCTGGCTTTGCGGAGCGGTCTCGATCGCCAGTTCAATAGAGCCGCCGAACATCTCGGACTCGTCCGGAAACCAGTGGCTCCCCAGGGCGTAGATGCCGCGAATGGCGAAGTGGCTGAGGCTGCCGTCCTGGCTGAAGTCCAGCGAGAGGACCCCCCCGCGGGGCCGAAGGTCGTTGTCCCAGATCATCTCCGTGAGAGGGAGCGACATCAGCATCCGCCCGCCGTGGATCACGACCGGGCCGGCCTTGATCTTCGCGTAGTACACGTCGAAGCGCGCGTCCCGGGAGTCGAAGTTGTCGCGGACGATGAGGCGCGGTTCGCCGTCCGGGAGCAGCGTGTTGTCGTCCTTGCTGTAGTTGAACAACCCGCCGACCCCGAGCTCGACGGGGCCGAAGACCGCCTCGATCCTCGGCCGCGCCTGCAGGAAGTAGCGGTTCTCGTCGACCGTGCCCTCGGGCAGGGTCGGAATCTTGAGCGTCCACTCGTAGCGCGCCAGGGCGTCCCCGGCAAAGCGGAACGACTGCTTCTTCTGCCCGTACTGGGCGGCGGCCGGGTGGGCGGTCATCACGAGCAGCGCGACGAGCAGGGGCACACGCCTCATGCCTGGGTCTCCTTTCGACCTCTCGTGGGTGCGCGTTGATTCTACCGTCCCTGCAGTAGACTGGCAGTCTCCATGTCAGCGTCGCCCGCATCTGCAGCTCAGCGCATCAGCGTGATCGTCCCCGCCGTCGACGAGGAGGAGGCGATCGGCCTCGTGATCGCCGAGATCCCCGCCGCCGTGCACGAGGTGATCGTCGTCGACAACGGGTCCCGGGACCGGACGGCCGAGGTGGCACGGGCGGCGGGGGCGCGGGTGGTCAGCGAGCCGCGGCGGGGTTATGGCCGGGCCTGCCTGGCCGGAATCGCCGCGGCCGACCGGCCCGACACCATCGTGTTTCTCGACGGCGACCACAGCGACTACCCGGCGCAGCTTCCCGAGGTGGTGGCGCCGATCCTCGAAGATCGGGCGGACATGGTGATCGGATCGCGCACCCTCGGGCGCCGCGCGGCCGGAGCCCACCCGTGGCACGCCGTCCTGGGCACGAGACTCTGCGTTGGCTTCATGAACGTCACCACGGGATCGCGGGCGACCGATCTCGGCCCGTTCCGGGCCATCACCGCCGAGGCCCTCCATCGCCTCGACCTGCGCGATCCCACCTACGGCTGGACAGTCGAGATGCAGATCAAGGCGGCGCGGGCCGGCCTCCGGGTGGTCGAGGTCCCGGTCGACTACCGCCCGCGAATCGGCCGCAGCAAGGTCAGCGGTACGTTCACGGGGACGGTGGGGGCGGGCACCAGGATCCTCGCCCTGATCGCGCGATACGCGCTGACACCGCGCGGGTGAAGGGGGTGTCAGCGCTCCTCTCGAAGCCGGGATCGCGGCGGGCCGTCCTCTTGGCCTGCGGGGTCGTCCTCACCCTGTGCGTCGCCGGCTGGGTCGCGGGCGGCCCGCCGGCGAAGAGGATCGCCCCCCATCTCGGGCTCTTCGGCCTGGCGTTCGCGGCCTACGTCGGGGCCCTCGCCGCTTCGCCTGGGCTCTCCCGGCGGGGCCTCCAGACCGCGCTGGGCGTCGCCCTCGTGTGGCGGGTGGCCCTCGTCGCCGGGCCCCCGCTCCTCAGCGACGACATCAACCGCTACGTGTGGGAGGGCCGGATCCAGAACCACGGCGGGAACCCCTACAAGTGGGCCGATCGACCGAACGGCGAGCGGTGGGTCCCCCTCCGCGACGAGGTCTGGGAGGGGATGAACCACCGCCACATGCCCGCGGTCTATCCGCCGCTCTTCCAGCTCGCGGCCCGCGCGGTCTCGGCCGTCCACGACTCGGTCGGGGCGATGAAGGTGTTCCTCGTCCTGTGCGAGATCGTCACCCTCGGGCTTCTCGCCATGGTCCTGAGGCGTCGCGGCCTCGGCCCCGAGCGTCTGCTCGTGCTGGCCTGGAGCCCGCTCGCCCTCGTGGAGATCGCGGGCTCGGGCCACAACGAGGCCTTCGGGATGATGTGGCTCGCGGCCGCGCTGCTGGCCCTCGAGTGGGACCGGCCGCTTCTCTCGGCCCTGGCCGCGGGCGCGGGCTTCATGGCAAAGCTCCTCCCGGGCCTCGTGGCCGCGGCCTGGGCGCGCCGGTACCGGCCCTGGCACGTTCTCGCCGCCCTCGGGCTCGTCGCCCTCCTCGTCTGGCCCTACCTCGATGCCCGGAGCATGCTGTTCCACAGCCTCCGGCAGTTCGCCCGCTTCTGGCGCTTCAACGAAACGCTCTTCGCCCCCCTCGTCGAGCTGCTCGGAAGCCACGAGGCCGCGGTGCGCGCGGGCGTCGTGATCACCGTCGGGATCGCCCTCGTCCTCGCATGGCGGCGCACCGAGCCGGTGGCCGCCGCCTTCGTGGTCATCGCCGCCTCGCTGCTGCTGAGCCCGAACGTCCTGCCCTGGTACGCGCTGTGGTTCGTGCCCCTGCTCGTCGTGCGCGACGAGCCGGCGGCCCTGCTGTTCACCGGGACGGCCAGCCTCGCCTACCTCGTCTACCCGGACTACCTCTCAGGCGAGCCCTGGAAGCTGGGCTGGGGGATCCGTGCCCTCGAGTATCTGCCGTGCCTCGTGGTCCTGGT
>JAJDNV010000336.1 GCA_022340545.1 Acidobacteriota bacterium
TCTGGCAGGCGGACCGGCGGATCAGCCTCTACGTCTTCGGGGACGAGTTCACCGGCGAGTCGATCGACCGGGTGCTGGAGACGGTGGACCGCCTCAACCGTCCCGACGAGACCGGGCAGCGCAAGGTGCGGATCCACGCCATCGGCTTCCCGACGATCTTCTCCCAGGCCCGCTACGGCGAGAACACCGGAGTGCGCTTCGCCACCCTCATGCGGCTGCTGTGCGAGCGAAACGGCGGGGCCTTCGTGGCCCTCAACAGCCTGACGCCGTAGGACGCCGCGCGGGGCCGAGGCTGCTCTGCCTCCCTCCCTCGCTACGCCGACCCGTGCCACCGCGTCTTGCCTGCCCCGGACCTGGCCGGGCATGCTCGTACGAGAGAGTCGGCTCCTGTACGCGGACGGTCCGCCTACGCCTTCCGCCGGTGCCTCTCCCCGCCGGGCTCACGGCTGGGCGCGGAGATCAGCTGCCGGGTCTACAAGCCGAGGCGAGCGAGATCCCAAAGCCGCCCTTCCCAAGGCTCGACACCGGCGTTGAGAGACGTCCGCGACCCCTGAGTCCTGCTACAGACCTCCTCGCCCCCGATGAAACCACCTATGATTACGCAGGTCCACAAAGGGGGTGGGGCATGAGTGAGCATCCCAAAGCCGCGACTCATCGCAGGACCCACGAGGCCTTTCTGAAAGGCGATACGAGACTGATCAATGACCTGTTAGCGGAAGACGTCGTCTACCACTTTCTGGGAAACAGCTCCTTCGGTGGGCGACGACCATTGAACCGGCCACCAGGAGAAGAACGGCCAGAGTGACGGCGACGCCTCTCGGGTGCGGCATGTGCGCCCCCTTGATCGGACCGGATGCACGGCTCTTGTGAGGAGTCTCGACACCCGGCGGAGGGATGATCGCGTCGGAGTCAGCGCGACCGCCAACGTCGACGGCGAGAGCCTGTCAACGATTCAATGGGTGCGGCAGGATCTTCTGGCTCTGCTCGTGTCCTGGCGAGTCGTTTCCTGGATACACGTGTACGGCAATACCCGTCGAGTGCGTTCCAGGGCTGGCCGGACGCCCGAGAGCGCGGTGCCGACGGAAGACTACCGGATCTTCATTCCCGGGTCGGCGAGGAGGTGATAGATGGCCAGCAGCTCGGGCATGAGTCCGGTCTCGGCATAGTCGGCCTCGGCGGCCAGGACCGCATCTCCGAGCCTTTCGTGCCCTCCCCGGGTGATCTCCTCCATCAGTGCCCGGTGGAACTGATGCGCCGGGCCGTCCAGGCTCAGCCCCGAGGGCGAAAACGCCCCGATCGTCCCCCGCCCCTCCGCCTTCACAAACGCCTCCGCCAACGAGTCGTAGTTGGGGGCCACGAAGTAGCCGTTGAGACAGTTGAAGGTCAGCATCAGAGGCTGACGGGACTGGGCCACGAGGCTCGCCGTGTCCCACGAGTTCAACACGTTCTCCGACGCCCACACCGCCGGACCCCCGTGCCCCACGTAGCTCAGCAACGACGCCCCCGCATTCAGGGAGTCCAGGATCGGCCCTCGGGTGCCCCGGCCCAGCTCACTCACGAGCAGCGTCTTCGTCTCCCGTCCCCCAAGGAAACTCGAGCGGATGTCCTCCACGTTGGCCTCGAAGTCCCCCGCCTTGTCCGGGTTGTCCGCCACCAGGACCACCAGGCCTCCTAGGTCCTGGCCCCCCGCCTCCCAGGCCAGCACCTTCTCCACCAGAGCCCGGGCCTCCTCCGCCGTCTTCGCCGGCACTCGCCCCACCGCCACGTCCGGGAGCAGATCCTCCCCGTTCACCGCCCCCAGAGCCGGGTCCGAAGAGGTCCACATGTACGACGTCTTCGCCCATAGCGCCGGCAAGGGCGCCCCCTGGTCAATTCCGCTGAAGTTCCGCGGGTCGTAGGACGCGTCCCCCAGAAGCAGCACGTACCGCACCGACGGCGCCTGCCAGGTGTGATAGGCGTAGGCCAGGAAGTCCCGGATGGCCCGCGCCGAGGCCCGCCCGTACCCAAACTCCGACGCGATCTCCTCCAGGGACACCGCTTTCGTCCGAAGACCCTCGTCCTGGCGCTTCTGGAGAAGCGGACCCGCCGACTCCAGGAACGCCTCCGGGGCCACCAAGATGTAGTCCGCCTGGTTCTCCGCGCTGCGAAGCGAAGACCGCACGGGAGAGCTCACACGAGGAGACTTCACCCCCTCCTCCGAGGCCAGGACATACCGAGGGCCCGACTCCACGCTCACACGCACACGACCCGACCGCGGACGAAGGACTCCTCCCAGCCACACAGCAGAGCCCCCCTCCAGGACCTCCACCCCCACGCGGGCCTCGCCCTCCACTAGAGCCTCGCCCCCCTCCACAAAGGCTCCCTCGAACACTCCGCCTCGAAGAGACAGCGTCTGGGGATAGACCACCTCCACACGGTCCACGAACAAGAACGAGTACGCGCCTCCGTCCCCCACGTCCTCCACCGTGAGAGAGTTCTCCCCCTCCAACAGCACCGAGGGCTCCACTTCCGCCGTGAAGATATGGGGACGCTTCCCCTCGAAGGACGTCTCCCCCAGGCTCGTCCCGTTCATCCACACCCTCAGGTGGTGCTCACCTTCCACACCCGACTCCGACGCCCCCTGAAACACCACACGCACCTGCGCGGCCTCGGAAGACGCCCCGTCCACACCCGCAAGAGGCACGGAGAGCGACTTCGTCATCCCTCCCAACAGGTAGTCCCACAGCCACACGTCCGAGGCGTCGAGAAGGCCCGCCTGGTAGTAGCGGTTCGTCTCGAAACGCGCCTGCCCCAAAGAGACAGACACCGCCCCCTGCGACCGCCGCGGCGAGGACCTCACCACCCCCATCTGGATCCCGCCCCCAGACTCCTCCAGGGCGTAGGCCACCTCCGAGGTGAAATCCGTCGAGGCCGCCTCCACCGAGGCGTAGAAGTACAGAACACTCCCCGGACCGAAGGGCCTTCTCTCCGGCTCCACGTGGAAAGGGACCGCCTCTCCCTGAAGGCTCAACCGCAAGGAGTCCAAAGACACCGCCTCGTGGCCCTGGGGGAAGACCGACTCGAACGACACCCCGTAAAGCCCCCGGCCCAGGGTGTGCAGATGGGCCAGGACCTGGGGGGTGACTTGGGACGCTGCGGACTCGGGGACCGAGCGGGGACGGCGACGACCACGAGACCCCACGCCCTTCTCCTCCACGGAGCTCGCCCCGTCGAAGACGACCTTCACCCGCAGACGCCGGGTGAGAAGAAGCGTCTGGGTGGAGGTGTCGTAGCGCAGGGGGCTCAGCTCCAGGGCCAGCTTCTTCGTCTCCCCCAGGAAGCCGTCCCCGGCGATCCACGCCACCGATTGCGGCACCACACCCTCGGCCTCCAGGGACGACGCGCGGCGGTGGGGCCGCATCGTCCCGTCAGGTAACGTCTGGATCTCCGCCTCGCCCACGGCGGCGGGGATGAGACCCCCATAGGAGAGAGTCTCGTCCTCCTTCACCGACACGATCCTCCCCCGGCGGCCCACCACGGCGTCCAGGACCACGCGCTTGAGGGGCAGATCGGGGGCCTGTGGGTCGGTGCGCTGGTCGAAGCCGGGAACCGAGAGGTGCAGACCCTCGGGACCCGAGGTGGCGTAGAAGCCCCCGGTCCAAAGCTCCACCTCCACACCTCTCCGCGTCCGCGAGACCAGTCGCCACGAAGTCGCCTCCGGGTCCCCGTAGGCTTTCGTAGAGACACCCTCCTCCGGGGTCTCCTCCGTGGGCGAGCCGTCGTCCGATCCCTCGGAGCCGTCCCCGTCTCCGGGCTCTTCCTCCCCGGGAGCGGGGGAGCCTGGGACGGCAGAGACGGGGCCGTGGAAGGTGGAGCCCGAGCGGGAGTCGATGTCCTCCAGGCGGTAGGAGTAGCGCACCCCGTTCACGAGACCCGTGTCGAGGAAGGAGTACGACGCCCCCTCCGGAGAAGACCCCAGGCCAGGAATGAGAGACAGCGTGATCCGCTCCCACGGCCCCGTCTCCGACAAGCCCCGATACAGGTGGAAGCCCAGGTTGTCCAGCTCCGAAGCGGTGCGCCACGTGAGATCGACCGCCGAATCCAGAGGGGTCGCCTCAAACGACTGCAGCGCCACCGCGGTCGTTGCCCCGGCCTCGTCCGCGCCGATGTCCCAGGCGGCTCCATACGGCCGGAGCGCGGAGTCGATGTCGCAGCAGAACAAGGACCCGAGGTCGGCCCCGGCGTCGAGGGCGAGGTGGCCGGCCGTCTCGAGGTGGAGGTCGGGCCCGACCGCGGAGACGAAAAGGGCCTCGAGGCTCGCCGGGGCGGACTGCGGGTTCAGCCCCGGGGCGGCCGGTGTGCCCGACGACGCCATGTTGTTCGAAGACGCACCGCGCTCGAGCGAGCCGCCGGAGTCCTTATCCCACCAAGCGTACCGCTGCGACCCTCGCTCGATGCGGAACAGGTCATTGGTGTGGGTGATGGTGGCGGCGGGGGACACCGTGGCCGACGTGCCGGAGCTGTTCCGGTTCACGATAGTGAAGACCTCCGGCGTGCCGCTCGGGTCGATGGTCAGCCGATCACCCGCCGCGACGTCGTTCGGCAGAGGGGGGCTGAACGTGGCGTTTGTGTTCCCCGCGTTCACGTTGGCGATGCCGGTGTTCGTGACGTAGCACCCGTCGGCGAATCCGCCGATGTTGAAGTCGGCGTCGCCGTCCCCATCGCCGTCGACGCTGCCGACCGAGATGACGCCGCGGGCCTGCGCCCGCGCCCGGGACGTCGGGCCCTCGCAGAGCGAGATCCCTCCCGCGAGCGACGACGTGCTTCCGATCCCCGCGTTGTAGATCGTGACGTTGTCGAGGCGGAAGACGGGACGGCTGCTCCCGGTGGGGTTCAGAATCTGGAAACCGGCGCGGGTGGTGCTGTAGACGATGGTGTTCCGGACCGTGGCGAGCCAGTCCCCCCCGGGAGCCATCGAGAAGCCGTCGCAATTGGCGGCCACCGGCTCGTGGACGAGCAGGCCGTTGAACGAAACGTCGTACGCCCCAACCCGGATCGCGGAGTTCCCGGCCCCTTCCCACCCCACAATCTCGAGCCAGTCGACGCGGCTGTAGTCGTCAAGGACGGTGATCGCGTGACCGGCGACTGATGGATCGAGCCGGGCCCCCGTCGCGGCCGTCCCGTCGTGGATGCTCCCGGCGGCCACCTTCAGGTGCATGTACCGCTCGGAGTCGGTGGTGGAGCCGTCGATGGTCAGGGTGCCGGTGAGGGGACCGTCGTTGTAGACGACGCCGAATTCCCGACGGTTCTCGGCCACGAGATCGCCGTCACGGTCGTCCTCCCAGGCCTGGAGCGTGTTGTAGGCCCGACGGATCTCGAAGGCGGTCCCGGAGTGGGCGATCTGGGCACCGACCTGGACCGTCGCCTGCGATGTCGAGTCGCGCGTGAAGACGAAGAGGGTCTCCTCGTTCCCCGTGCCGGGCTCGAGAATGATGCGATCGCCCATCCCGACGTTAACGGGGAGGGAACCCGTGAAGGTGACCGTGGTGGCACCGACTGCCACCGTCGCTGTGCCGGCGCCGTAGAGAACGCCGGCGTTGACCCCGACCGAGCGGTAGTCGATCGCGAGGTCGGCGGTACAGTACGACTGGCCCCCGGCCCCCTCCTCCGGGGCCACGCCGAGGAACGTGGACCCCGCGCGCTGGTTGTTCCACTCGGTCGCGATCCAGTCGCCACTGCGGGCGACCCGCGAGATCCGCATCTCGTCGAGCTGCCCGATCCACGCCCAGGGGTTGCTCCAGTCCTTGTCCTTGGGCTGGTCGGCGTGGCCGAGCCAGATCGCGCCCTCGGCGTTGGCGGCGATGAGCTCGGACGTCTTGGAGCCGGTCGCGTCGACGACACCGTCGAGGTAGATGCGGGTGTTGACCCCGTCGAACGTTGCGACGACCTGATGCCAGACGTTGTTGCTGACCTGGGTGGAGCCCAGCAGGTTGTTCGTGGTGTTGGGGAGCCCCAGTGAGAGCCGATTGGGGCTGCCGGCATCCCAGAGCCCGAACCGGTAGCCCGTATCGTAGCCCTTGTGGGTGAAGAAGCCCGGGTAGCCACCGAAGGCGGCGGTGATGTTGTGACGGATCCAGGCCTGCAGCGTGATCTGGGTGCCGGTCGGGTCAAGGGTGATGTCGCTGCCGACGTCGATGAGGTCGAAATAGCCGTCGGTGGGCCGGGTGAGGGTTCCCGAGTCGCCGGGCGCGGCGCCACTGCTGAAGTCCTGGCCGTACCCGATGCGCCCGGGGGTCCGGGTCGGCACGAACTTGTCCAGACCGACGTTAAGGGGAGTGGGGCTGGTGCCGTCGAGGGGGCTGCCGTTGCCGCCACGGCCGTGGTTGCCGAGACGGCTGGAGTCCTTGTACTCGTCGAGCACGCCGGTCCCCACCTCTCCGAGGTGCCACACCCCGAGGTAGCCATCGTCCCAGACGGCCTGTGCGCGCACCTTCGGCGCGGTGGCGGCCGCGTCGCCGTAGTTGACGTGAAGCACGGTCGGGTTCGTCGTGTCCAGCACCGGAATACGCACCCAGGCCACGAGCGTGCCCGTCCCGGGGTCCCACTGCTCGATCTCGTGGTCGAGGGTGCAGGGGCCGGTCCCGCCGCAGGTCGTGTTGTCCTCCGCGGTGAAGCCGATGTCCCAGCCCTGGGCAGTCGCGACGTGCGCCTGGAGGTCGCCGTCGCTCGGCAGGCTCACGAGAACGGGGAAGTTCAGAAGGTTCGTCGGGCCCGCCACCTGCGCGGAATCGATCGTGATGGGCTTGCGGTACCCGAAGCAGCGCCGGGCGATCCCCGAAGGTGGGGCCTCCGCCGCTCCCAGGGCGAGGATGAACTTGCCCGCACCCACTCCCTGGTTCGTCAGATTGTTGTACTCGGTCTGGATCCAGGTGGCGGAGCGGGCGACGTTCGAGATGCGGACCTCGTCCTCGCGGCCGTCGAGCCCGCCGGCGCCCCAGTAGGTGGCACCGATGACGAGCTCCTGGGGAGTACCGACGTAGATGTTGCCGGTGACGCCACCGACCGTGTTTTCCAGGCTGCCGTTCACATAGATGAGGAGGTTGCCCCCGCTCACGACGCCCGCGACGTGGTACCACGTGCCCGGCACCGGGTTCGTCGTCCCCTGAACCTGGGGTCCGGTAGCACCGGTGTTCCACCTCTCGAAGAGGAAGGTGTTTGAGAAGCCGAGAAGCAGCTGGTAGGCGAAGCTGGGGCCGGCGAGCTTGTAGACCAGGAACTGGCCGGTGCCCGAGCTGTAGAGGTTGGCCCAGGCCTCGACGGTGAGATCGCCGTTGGGACGGAGGGCCACGTTGTCCGGGACCTCGACGCGGTTTACCAGGTTGCCCGGGGGAGAGTTGTAGGTGTCGGTGAAGAAGTCGTCCGACCCCGCAGCCACCCCGACCGCATTGGTCGAACCCGCGATTCCGTCGGCGAATCCCTGGGGCGTGCCGGTGAAGCCGTTGCTCGTCGAGTCGACGTGACCGGCCACGCCGTCGGCCGGGCTCTCCGCCAGGTGCCAGACGCCCTGGAAGTTGGCGTCCCAGACGCCCGGCCGGTTTTGCTGGCTCCCGGCGGTGGCATTGCCGTAGTAGAGGTAGATCGTGGTGTTCGAGCCGGAGGCGAGGGCGGGGACGTTCACCCAGGCGGCGAGGGCGCCGGTACCGGAGTTATAGGACTCGATCTCGTGGGCCAGCTTGGTGGTGCCGTCGGCGGCGGTGAACAGGATGTCGTTGCCGCTGGTCTGCGCCGAGGCGGCCAGGCTGGCGTTTGCGGTCCAGGCGACCAGCACCGGGAAATTCGTCTGACCGGCGGGGACGAGACCTCCGTTGAGGGTCAGCTCGACGCGATTCTGCCAGCCTGCGTCGTACCAGCCAGCCTGAGCGGTGCCCGTGAGGGTGACGGCTGCGACCGTGGCGAAGACAAGTGGATAAGGCCTCATCCGATCCTTGCGCGCAAGGCGAGCCAAGATATCCTTGAGGGTTCTCATCGCCAGCGTCCCCGCAGAGCTCATCCCGTCCTCCTCGACCCCCGCGCTCCACTACTCCGCCCAGGGGGATCAGCGTCCCCCTGGCAGGCGGTCCTCGAGAGTCAGTGGGCCTCTCACCCGAGTCCGGTAGTGCAAAGCACGAGCCGACACCTCCGACGGCACCCCTCCGAGATGTGCCCTCATCCAAAACCTGAGAAAGTATAGGCCAACTTACTATAAAAAAACAACTTAGAGATGGCCCAAGGACTGCCAAGACAGGGGATTCCCCGGTCCTCAGACCTCCGGACGCGGAGCACCCATCGCATTAAGGCAGGACCCCGTCCGGTTTTCGGCCAGCAACAAGGCTCAGGGGCCGGATTCCGTGGCGACCTCACCGACATCCAGGGGGAGCCTCTACGTCTGCGGGGACGAGTTCACCGGCGAGTCGATCGACCGCGTGCTGGAGACGGTGGACCGCCTCAACCGTCCCGACGAGACCGGGCAGCGCAAGGTGCGGATCCACGCCATCGGCTTCCCGACGATCTTCTCCCAGGCCCGCTACGGCGAGAACACCGGAGTGCGCTTCGCCACGCTCATGCGGCTGCTGTGCGAGCGCAACGGCGGGGCCTTCGTGGCCCTCAACAGCCTGACGCCGTAGGACGCCGCGCGGGGCCGAGGCTGGCTCGGCCTCCCTCCCTCGCTACGCCGACCCGTGCCACCGGGTCTTGCCTGCCCCGGACCTGGCCACGCCTGCTCCGGTGACATGTAGGCCACCGTGCCGAGTGCCACCCCGGGGCTGGTGAGGTGCTAGTCAGTATGGAGCGACCGGCCCCGATTCGCAGGGCGTAGGTTACGCTGCGATCGGGAAGAAACGTAGCGCAGAGCTACATGCGAAAGGAGCCGGTCTATGTCCAAGGCTACCCGATTTGTCGGTCTGGACGTGCATGCGGCGACGATCTCGGTGGCGGTGGCCGATGCGGAGGAGGAGGTTCGGTCGGTTGGGGTGGTTCC
>JAJDNV010000337.1 GCA_022340545.1 Acidobacteriota bacterium
ACGAGCTTGACCGCGACCTCACGCGAGAGGCGGGGGTCCCGGGCCCGGTAGACCTCCCCCATGCCCCCCGCGCCCAGGGGCTCCACGACCTCGTAGGGACCGAGCCGGGTGCCGGACGCCAGCGTCATCGGCGGCTCCTTCCGTCGCGGCGTTGGGCGCATTATTCAACGCTTTGCGTCCGGCGCGAGCCCCCAAACCGAAATCTAAGGGAAATCTAAGAACTGTCCAGGTCGGAGGGCGCTTCCGCTTCGAGGTGCGCCTGGACATGTTCAACGCCCTCAACCGCACTCAGTTCTGGCGCATCGACAACACCGCCAACTTCACGAGCCAGGACGATCCGACGATCACGAACCTGCCTTACGACGAGAACGGCGACCGCGTCCACGAGAACGGCTTTGGGAGCATCAGCAGTGTCTACCCGCAGGCACGATCCAGCTCGTCACCCGGCTGACGTCCTCAGCGCTCACGAACGGGAGAGCGTGTCGGCGACGACGACTGGGAGGTTCCAGAAGAGGTAGAGGGGGACGCCGATCAGACGGTAGCGGACGTCGTCCCCTCGGGTGGTCCGCATCTGGATGTCCTGCATGCTGGGGGGGTTGGTGTCGCTGCGCACAGCGAGCACGAGGTGCTTGTCGAACATGAATTGGTGGAGGCTCTTCATGCTTCCGGCGGCGCCGGCCTTGAGCTCGACCGGGACGACACGCCCCTCGATCTGGGCAACGTAGTCCACCTCCCCCGGCCGTCCCCCTTCCCGCTTCCAGAAGAAGAGCTCGGGACCGTCGCCGGTCCCACTGTCGATCAGTCGCAGCTGCTGGCCCGCGAGCTGATCGGTCAGCTGGCCTCTCAGCCCTGCGGTGAGGGATTCCAGGCGGGGAAACCGATCCGCGGCCGGCGTGCCCGCCAGCGCGTGGAAGAGGCCCACGTCGGCGAGCACGGCCTTGCGGGGGTTGTCTTTCGCCTCCGAGCCGAGAGGCAGCCCGTTCGCTGCCGTGTGTCGGACCACGTGGCAGAGCCGCGCCGAGGCCAGGAGCTCGAGGGCTCGGCGGGCCTGGTGCTGCTTGACCCCGGCTCCGACGCGGGCGTAGACGAGCTTCGAGCCCAGCGATCGGGCCACTGCTGCAAGCACCGCGTCGAGGATGTCCCGATCCATCCGACCGCTGTACTTGGCAAAGTCGGCTCGATACGTCGCCACCAGGTCGCGTTGCAGGTCCCGGATGGTACGAGGTTCGGTCCCGGCCACATCCGCGGCGACCGCCGCCGGCATGCCGCCGACCATGGCGTATCGCTGGAACCAGCGGGTGGCGACGTCGTGCGCCGCCATGGGAAGGTCCTGCCCCGGGCGCCAACTCGCCAGCGCGCCGGCGAGCGCGCCTTGCCCGTGGGCTTGGAGGTACTCGAGGTATCCCATGGGTTCGATCTGGAGAAAGGAGACGCGGCCCGCCGGCACGCTGAAGTCGTGGTCGCGAAGAGTGAACTCCAGGAGCGACCCCGCGGCCAGCACCGGAAGCTCGGGCATCTCCTCGTAGAACCAACGCAGCTTTCCCAGCAGCTCGCCCGCGGCCTGGATCTCGTCCAGGAAGAGGATGCTCGAACCAGACGTAATGCTGCGGCCCAGCGCCAGGGAGAGCTCGCCCAGGATGGTCGGCGGATCGTTCGACGTGAAGTAGCGTCTGAACGTCGGGTCACGCTCGAGGTTGACCTCGACGAGCTCGCGTCCGGCGCGCCGGGCCAGATCACGCACGAGCCAGGTCTTGCCGACCTGGCGCGCGCCCCGAAGGACAATCGGGCGGCGGTCGGGCGCGCTCAGCCAGGCGTCTAGCCGCTCACTAACCAGCCGTTTCACAAGGTAAGACTACAAAACAACGGGTTGTTGTGCAAGCATGCTTGTCAAAACAGCTAGTTCCCTGGCTGGCTTCGGCGTCGATCTCTGCCGTCAAGAGTCGGTCACGAGGGCGCCTTGTTCGCGCCCATCGCGATCCAACGAGAAGCCTACGGCGTGGCCTCCTCGGCCTCGACGCGTGCCACCCACTCCGGGGAGGGGGTGAACCAGGTCGGCACGTCCTTCCAGCCGGGGAAGGGGTCCAGGTCCACCTTCCAGCCCTCCGCGGACTCGGGATCCCGGACGACCCGGATGTTGGTCAGGGACTCGAGCTTCGCGACGAGCTCGTCGTGGGGCAGGGCGTGGAGGGGCTGCTGGTCGAGGTCCGGCATCGGCCAGATCTCCAGCGTGCCGGCGCCGGCCGAGGCGATCCAGCGCCGATCTGGGGAGATGACGACGCGCTGAACCACGCCTTCGTGACCGAGGAGGAGGTGGGGTTCACCGCCGGCGAGCCGCCCGACGCGCACGACGCCCCCCTGGTCCGCGGTGACGACGACGGTCCCCGACGGATCGAGGGCCATGGCCCGGGCACAGTCGCCGAACTGCTCCGTCAGCGGTCGGGTCGCTCCGTCGGAGAGGTGCAGCGACTGCAAGGGGAAACACCGCCCCGTCTCCCCGAAGGGATCTTCGAGTGTGATCACCATCTTCCCGTCATCGCTCGCGGCGACCTCGACGAAACCGTCCGCCTCGTTTGCGACGATCAGCTCGGAGTGGCCCGTCTCGAGGTCCCAGCGACGGACACCCTCCGTGTCTCCCGTGAGCAGGACGGAATCGCCGAGAAACGCCAGGCTATAGACGCCCCATTGGGGCTCCTCACCCTCCGCCCCGGCCGCCGCGGGGAGCTCGAAGTGCCGCGACCCTCCGTTCTCCACGTCCCAGACCTGCAGGGCCCTCTCGCCACCACGGGCCCAGGGAGCACCAGCCCCGCCGCCGAAGCCCCACGCCGCCGCAACCTGCCGACCACTGGGCGAGATGGCCGCAGAGTGGAGGCCCACGTCCGTGAGCCCCAGGAGCCGTCGGGGGGGGCGCCCGTCGAGGGGCACGACGTGGACGCCGGGGGCTCCGTGGTCTGCGGCCACCACCAGGTCGCGTCCTCGCGGCTCGAAGCCGATCCATCTCAACCTCCCCCCGACTCCCCCGAGCGTCTTGGTCTCCGCGGCCGGGCAGCCCGGCAGCGGCCACAGGCGGATGATGAAGGGCCGGGGAAGGGGGGGCGTGTCAGCCGGCGGCCACGCCGCCGCCAGCCAGCAGCCGTCCGGGCTGAACGCCAGGGCCGGGATGATTGGGGAGTACTCGGCGACGATCGGCCGGGCCCGGGGCA
>JAJDNV010000217.1 GCA_022340545.1 Acidobacteriota bacterium
GGCGTGAACCTTCTCGGTGGCCGCCAGGAAGCCCTCGTGGGAGACGAGCTCCTCGAAGCTGTAGTGATCCTGATCGTCGGGCAGGCCCGCCGCCTTTCGCAGGCCGGCGTGGGTCACCTTGACGATGGGCTCCCCGCGCCAACGCTCGGGCGTGGCGAGCATGGCCAGCACCCACTCGGTGGGCTCGAGGCCCTGAACCCCCTCGAGCCCGAAGGGCTTGGCTCCCATGACCCGGCGTGCGGTCTCGCGGGCGAAGGTGTCGAGCGGCTTCGTGCGCCCCCCGGTCTGGATCGCGATCTCGCGCAGCGGCGCCACCTCGCTTCCCGCGAGGAGGGTGGCCGGCAGGCTAAGCGCCAGCAGAGACAGGGTCAGCAGGTTTCGCGTCATCACCACTCTCCCGTGCCCGATGGGCCGCGAGGGCCTGGGCCGCCTGGCGTCGGGCCAGCCAGGGCTTGCCATAGAACATCCATGCAATGCCGACGCCGATGAGCGCCGTCCCGAAGTAGACGAGGGGCAGGCCTGGGGCCCGCGCCACCGAGAAGATCGAGATCATCGGCCGTCCTTCGACGAAGGACGACTGGAAGAAGATGTAGCCCCGGTGGTGGAGCGGGTGGTTCATCGAGATGAGGGTCTCGAACGTGCCCTGCTCGGGGTCGTCGATCCGGACAGTGCTCTCGTAGGTCGAGGCCATGCGTGAGCCGGGGTAGGACTCGTTGTTGAACCTCAGGAGGGTGACCCGGAACGGCAGGGCCGCCTGCGGTGAGCGGTAGGCGAGGCTCGCGGTCACGTCGCCAAAGCGTACCGGGCGCACCTCACCCCACCGCACCCACTCCGGCTCCGAGGCCCCCGACGGCCCCTCGAGACGGAGGCGAACGGCGGCGTTGCGCCGCTCCTCCTTCTTCGGGGCCGGGGCCGGCACGACCGTGCGGCGGGCGACGGCGCTGGGGAGGAACTGGTCCACCCTGACCCCGAGCCCCGGCCAGCCCGTGGCCACCGGCTCACCGATCTCGACGACACCGGTTCGTGCCGGACCCGACGCCCCGGTGGCCCCGAACCGGATCCGGCCGTCCGGGGCGAGAACGAAGGAGAGATGATTCGCGGCCCCGGCGTGCTCGAGGAGTTCTTGGGCCTGCTCCTCGTTTCCGGCGGCGTGAAGGCCGAACGAGACCATGCCGAAGTCGAGATGGCTCCGCTGCGGGTCGTCGGCGACGAGCCAGGCGTCCTGGGTCGCCATCGGGGCCTCCAGCACGAAGTGAAGGGCGGGGGCCCCGTTGGGCCCGGCCTCGAAGGTCTCGCTCATCGTCACGTGGGGCTCGTAGGCGTCGGCCACGAGGACGATGTCCGTGCCCGGGACCGGGTAGCGCTGTTCATGGTCGGGCGTCGGAGGCCGCTTCTCGAAGAGGACCGGGTACGTCCCGTGGGCCCCGAGGCCGGGGATCGAGACGTGGAGGGCTCGCTCCAGGAGCATCACCCGGTCGGAGGTCTCGCCCTCGGCGAGGGCCATGTTCGAGTCCAGACCGCGATACAGCGAGATGACCGACCCGCCGAGGACGGCGAGGATTCCGACGTGCGCGATCAGGAAGCCGATGTGGTGCTTCGTCCAGGGCCAGCGGCTCACCATGACCGAGAAGACGTTCACGCCGAGGAGGCCCAGGAGGAACGCGAACCAGGGCGTCTGGTAGATGTCGCGTTGGACGGCGGGGGTGCCGTGCCGCATCTCGTAGAAGGTCGCGAAGGCGGCGATGCCGCCGAGCGTCAGCATCGTCACGACCGCGAGACGCACCGAGGAGAAGAACGCCACGACCCTTCCGCCGATATTCCAGTTGCTCATGGGAGTTCCCGTCTGCGGGCCTGGGGGAGTGCCCACCGCAGCGAGCCGTCAATCCTGTCCCTAGACTTCGATTCTAGGAGGGCCGTTCATAATGTGTCAACAACACCCAAACGCACCATTGTGGCCAACCGCCGCACGATTGCCGTTGACGCCCCCTGTCGCGGATCTCTAGAATCGGCAGGAACTTCGGCCCTGCGGCGGGCGCGAAAGCCCACGAGGAGATCGTCCATGGTCAGCCTGCGACTGGTGCCCGTCTCCGGCAACCCGATCGATATCATACGGGACCCGAGCCTCGTGGGACGCGACCCCGCGTGCGAGGTCGTCGTCAACGACGGCTCGGTTTCGCGCCGCCATGCCCGGCTCGAGCGCCGTGGCGGGGACTGGTGGGTTGTCGACCAGGGAAGTGCCAACGGGACGTACGTCAACAGCCTCAAGATCGCGGAGACGGTGCTCAAGAACGCTCAGGAGCTCCGGTTCGGTGCGCTGGCCTTCCGGGTCGACATCGAGGAGGATGCCGACGCGACGGTGGCGAGCCCGGTGCTGCCGGAGGAGACGGTCATGGCGGAGCCGGCTCCGCCTCCACCCCCACCGCCCGTGCCGGCCCCGCCTCCACCCCCGCCGCCCGCTCGGGGCGCCACCGCCGCCGGAGACCGCTTCCGTCCCGCCGGCGCCGCGGCTCCCGTTCCTCAGATGTCCGGCGGCCCCGCCCCGGGCAAGAAGGGACGGGGACCGGTGTTCTGGGTCGCTGTCGGGTGCTGCGGCTGCCTCCTCCTCGTCGCGATCCTGGGGGCGTTGCTCGGCGGCGGTGCCTTCCTCATGACGAAGGGGGCGGCCGATGCCGCCCACGGGTGGCTCGCCGAGGTGCGTGAGGGCCGGACCGACGAGGCCATCGCCGGGCTCAGCGACGGGTACAGCGCCCGCCTCAGCGAGGCGGAGTTCGAGGAGATCGCCTCGGCCATCCGGGAGAGCGAGGACGCCACATTCCCCAGCCGCTCGGTCGACGACGATCGCGCGACGCTCACCGGCGTTCTGACCGGCCCGGGCGGCCCTCGCCCGATCGTCCTGAGGCTCGTGAAGCAGGGTGGCGACTGGAGGGTCGACGACGTGACGTTCAAAGACGGGTTCGGGACGCTCGTCGAGTGAGCTCGCCGGGCCCTTCCCATCCCGAGCCGGTCGAGGCGCGTCACGAGAAATCGGCGCGTCGGCTCGTCCTGACCTGGGACGACGGGCACGTGTCGCCTTTCCCGTTCGACTACCTGCGCAGCTGGTGCCCCTGCGCGACGTGCCAGGGCCACTCCCCCGAGGCGAAGTACCTCGACCTCACCGACCAGGAGCTCGTCCACATCGAGGGCGTCGGCAACTACGCCCTGGCCCTGAGCTGGGCCGACGGCCACAACACCGGGATCTACAGCTTCCGCCTGCTGCGCCAGCTCTGCCCCTGCGACGCCTGCGGCGGCGAAAAG
>JAJDNV010000352.1 GCA_022340545.1 Acidobacteriota bacterium
GTCTCTCCAAGGCAGCGGCCCGCGCCATCAAGCGCGCCGAGCGATCGGACGGCGTGGCGATCGCTTCGATCACGCTCTGGGAGATCGCTCAGCTCATCGACGACGGTCGGGTCAAGGTTCAAGGCACGACCGAGAGGTTCCTCGAGTCACTCTGCCAGAGCCCTGGCCTGAGCGTCCTCCCGATCACTCCAGAGGTCGCGACGTTGGCGTTTCAGTTCCCGCCGGACTTCCCGCGGGACCCCGCCGATCGACTCATTGGAGCCACGGCTCGTGCTCATGGGATGACCCTTGTGACCAAAGACCAACCCATGCACGATTGCCCGCTCATCGACACCGCCTGGTAGAAGCCCATCCAGCCCCCTGGAGAGGGATCGCCTCAGTCGGCCCGGTCGATCTGGGTGCGGGGCGTTCGCCTTCCTTGTTGATCCTCGTCATGACGTCGGCGGCGTCGAGCGCCTGCACGAGTGGGCTCTCCAGGCACCCGAGCTCTCCGATTCCGCCTTCTTGAAGCTGGTCACGGAGCAGGGGGGCTCGGTGTCCAACCACTCGGCTAGATTCAGCGCCGTGGGCGAGGTCGTCGGGGACCTCGAGGGGCGCATGAACGCGTGCCATGGGCTTCGTCAGGGTCCATCGGAACCACGCGGTCAACCCGGGCCGTGTCCGGGAGGTTCGTCCGGCCAGCTCGGGTTGGGAGCTTCGCCTCGAGTCGCCGGTGAACAAGGTGCTGCCGGTCAGCCGCCGCTCGCTCGACTCTCTGCTCGAGGCCTATCGCCCGTCGGGACGCTGAGGAACCCTCATGGCGCATCATCGACGACTCGCCTGCCCCCCGTGTCGCTGCTGCCCGTCGAACAACACTGACCCCTCTTCGTCCTGGCATTCCGCAGGCAAGACTGCTACAGTGCCCATAAGCCTCTAACAGTCCAGACGAAACCGGCGGGCGTCACCGTCCAGACGGCGGAACGCGTCCGCTTTTGGCAGGTCAACGACCAGCACATGGCGAGAGGAGTCCGCAATGGCAACGGTAATCATCTTCCACGAGGTTGAGGATGGCGCAGTCTGGGCCAAAGCCTGGAAGAAGGGACCAGGAAGCCGACATGAGATGTTCGGGAAGATCGGGGTGAAGTGCCGGAACTTCCACGACCCGGACAACGCCAATTCGACGGGCGTCATGGCGGAGATACCCGACATGGCAGCGTTCCAGCAGCTGCTGCAGTCCGACGAAGGCAAGAAGGCGATGCAGGAGGACGGCCTGAAGGTCGAGACGATGCGGGTGTTGGTCGAGTTCACTCCCTAACGGGAGAACACGCCCAGACGGCGCTAGCCGTTGGGTCTGAGCACCACGTTGCCGGTCTTCTGTCCCGAGGCGACGTAGGCGTACGCCTCCCGGATGTCGTCGAGGGTGTAGCGCCGATCGATGACCGGGCGGAACCGACCCGCCTCGAGCCAGCCTTTCATCAGGCCCAGGAATCCGTGGACGTCCTGGGGGAAGGGAAAGCCCACCCGGCGTCCACCAAGCAGGGGCGTCACCAGGGCCAGGAACGGGTTCTGCCATCCGGGGCCAAGCTCGGACGAGATGTAGACGCCGTGAGGCGCGAGGAGCGGCCTGCACTTGCCGAAGGTGCTCTTCCCCACGGCATCGAAGATGAAGTCGAAGATCTGGCCACACTGCGTGAAGTCGGTGGTCTCGTAGTCGATCACGGCGTCGGCGCCGAGAGAGCGCAGCAGGTCGAGATTCTTCGTGTTGCCGACGGCGGTGACCGTGGCGCCGGCGTTCTTGCACAGCTGCAGGAGCGCCGAGCCGATGGCACCGGTGGCCCCGTTCACCAGGACGCGCGACCGCGCGTCCACGTCGACCTTGTTGATGAAGTTGTAGCCGTAGAAGGCTCCTTCGATGCTGGCCGCCGCGTCTTCGAAGCTCACGCCGTCCGGCATGCGCTCCACCGCCGTCTCGCGAATCACCAGGCACTCGGCCTGCGAGCCCAACCCCGTGTCTTTGAAGCCCCACACCTTGTCGCCCACCGCAAACCGTGTGACGTGGGGCCCGACCGCCTCCACCTCGCCAGCGAAGTCGGAGCCGAGGTCGTCGCGCATTGGCCGGCGCAGGCCCGTGATCGCCCGCATGAAGAACGGCTGGGCCAGGAGCACCGCGCAGTCACTGCGATTGACGGTGGCGGCGTGCACCCGCACCAGCATCTCGCCGTCTTGCGGTGTCGGCCGCTCCACTTCGACGACCTCGATCACATCAGGAGAGCCGTATCTGTCGCGTCGTGCGCTTCGCATCTCCCGCAGTTTGGCACACTCCCGGAACCCGCCGCTCCTCCACCCCTTCCGCCGCGACAGATGACTGCTACACTCCTCTCCGACGATGCCGGAGAAGCAGCTGGGCGACGTCGAGCGGTCGCCGGCCCCCTACGAGTGGGCGCCGAGCGAGGTGCGATGGCTCCGGCGCAGCGTGAGGTTGCTCGGGCTGAGCCTGTCGGTCGGACTCCTGTGTGCCCTCGGAGTCGCCTGGATGGTGGCCCGATTCCAGGTCCTGCCGTTGATCGGCGCCGAGCTCGTCGTGGTCGTTCTCGCGCTCTGGTTGAACCGACGGTTACCACCGCAGTGGCCGGCCCGGTTGATTGCCATCAGCCTCCCCCTGATGTCCACCGGGATCATCGTCACCGGGAGACTGGGGCTGCGCGACGTCGTCATTCTCGTGTACCCGGCCTGCCTGATCGTGGCCGGATTGCTGCTGGACCGTGGCACGCTCGCCGTCCTCACCGCGACGACCGTTGCCTGCATGGCCGTCGTGGCCTTCCGCGAGGCAACAACTCCCGCGGATCCGCTGCCCGGCCCTCTGGCCGCCCTGTACTTTGTGGATGCCACGATCATCCTCACGATCACCGCCATCGGCGTGGGTCTCGTGGCCGGGCACCTGCGACGCGCCTTCGCCGATCTGCAGAGTCGGGAGGCCTCGCTCCGCGAGGCCAACGTCGCTCTCGCCCGGCAGGCGGAGCGGCTGCGCACGTCGGAGTCGCGCTATCGCGAGCTGATCGACCTCGCCGCCGACGCCATCCTGGTCGAGGATCCGACTGGCCTTATCACCCACGTCAACGACCAGGCCTGCCAGCTGACCGGACGGACGACGGAGGACCTCCTCGGCGGGGCGATCGAGGCGCTCTTCTCGCCAACCGAGATTGCCCACACGGAAGGAGGTAACGACCCGCTCGCGAGAGGGAGGACGGTCGTCGAGGAGCGGCGGCTGCTGCGGGCGGACGGAACGACCGTCCCGGTGGAGGTGAGCTCGAAGGGGATGCCCGACGGATCGCGTCAGGCGATCATCCGCGACGTCGCCGAGCGCAAGCGCGCGGAGGCGGAGCGAATGGCCCTCAAGAGCCGCCTCCATCAGTCGCAGAAGATGGCGGCGATCGGACGCCTCGCCGGAGGAGTGGCCCACGACTTCAACAATCTCATCACCGCGATCACCAGCAGCCTCACCATGGCCATGCGCCACGTGCCGGAGACGGAGCGCGCCCACCGGTGGCTGAAGGAGGTGGACTCGGCGGCCTGGCGCGCGGCGGCGCTGACACGGCAGCTCCTCTCGTTCGGCCAGCGGCAGGCGGCCCCGAAGGAGGTCGACCTGTGCGACCTCGTCCGGGGGCTGCAGCCCGTGCTGGCCCAGCTCCTCGGCGACCACATCACCCT
Organism: Acidobacteriota bacterium; assembly: GCA_022340545.1. GTDB lineage: Bacteria > Acidobacteriota > Vicinamibacteria > Fen-336 > Fen-336 > JAJDNS01. The sequence goes on from JAJDNV010000352.1 coordinate 3,688, forward strand.
CGAGGTCCATCTCCCGGCCGCACCCTGTCCCGTGTCGGTGGACCCGGAGCAGGTCGAGCGGGCGGTCATCAATCTGGCCGCCAACGCCCGCGACGCCATGCCCGATGGCGGCCTTCTCACCATCAGCATGAGCCGTCTCGAGGCCGCGGAAGTGTACGCGGTCCATCCCGAGGCCCGATCCTGCCCGTACGTCGCCCTGTCCGCCAGCGACACGGGCCGCGGCCTGGACCCGCGCGTGCGCGAGCATCTGTTCGAGCCTTTCGTCACGACCAAGGCCTCGGGTGAGGGCACGGGCCTGGGGCTCGCGATCGTCCACGCCGCGGTCGAGCAGAACAAGGGCTTCATCGACGTCGCTTCGACTCCGGGACAGGGCACGACGTTCCGCATGCACTTCCCCCTCGCGGGCGAGGAGGGCGCGGCGTGAGTGGGTCAGGAGGCGGTCATGGGCGAAGCACTGTGAATCTGTGAAAGACTACTGAGGGGGCGACATGGGATGGAGGCAAACCATGATGTCTGACAAGACGCTCGGGCGAGCGCTGGGCTGTCTGTGTGTCGGGATCCTCTCTGCGGTCCTGGTGGCGCCGTCCAGCGCCCAGGGGGCGCGCGGCAAGGCGGAGCTGAAGACGGCAGACGGGGCCATGACCATCGACTACGGCCGCCCGTCGCTCAAGGGCAGAGACATGCTCTCCAAGCTGGAGGATGGATCGTTCTGGCGCATGGGCATGAATCAGGCCACGGTCCTCACCGACCCGGTGGACCTCATGTTCGGAACGACGAAGGTGCCCAAGGGGAGCTACAGCCTCTGGCTGAAGAAGGAGGGGGAGAAGTTCCTGCTGGTCTTCAACTCCCAGACCGGGCAATGGGGCACGCAGCACGACCCTGCCAAGGACGTCTACAGCGTGGCGATGACGTCCGAGCCCTTGTCGGCGCCAGTGGAGATGTTCACGATCGACTTGAAGGAGGCCCCCGGAGGAGGCGAGCTCAGCCTCAGCTGGGGCGCGACGAAGCTCTCCAGCGGCTTCACCTTCGGCCAATAAGGCTTCGGCTCGTCGGACTCCACGATGTCCGCGCCGCGGGCGTGTCCCTCGGCGCGGACGTTGCGACTGATCGTGGTCGCCCCGTCAGTCTTGAGGGCAGCCCGCCGGTGTGAGGTTCTCGCCCTCGTCGCACGCTTCGCGC
>JAJDNV010000369.1 GCA_022340545.1 Acidobacteriota bacterium
TCGACCTCCCCCACGATCGCCGCCGGTGGGCGGTTCACCTCCGGCCCCCGCGTGCGGGGAACGACGCAGAAGCTGCACACGTGATTGCAGCCCTCCATCGCGGTCACGTAGGCGCGCACCGGGCTGGAGTGGGCAATGATCGCGTCGGGAACGGCGAAGGGGTCGGCCTTGCGGTCCAGGTCGACCGCCGTGGTGCCATGGGCGAGGGCCTGTTCGAGGAGCTCGGGCACCCGCGGGAGGTTGTGGGTCCCAACGAGGACGTCGACGTGGCGCGCCCGCCTCAGGATGTCCGTCCCCTGGAGCTGCGCCACGCAGCCGCCGACCCCGACCCGCAAGTCCGGCCGCTGTCTCTTCAGCCAGCCCAGACGGTCGAGGGTGTGATCCAGCTTCTGCGCCGCCTTCTCCCGCACCGCGCAGGTGTTGACGAAGACGAAGTCGGCGCTCTCCACGTCGGGAGCGGGCTCGTGGCCCCGAGCCCGCAGCACGCCCGCCACCTTCTCCGAGTCGTTGACGTTCATCTGGCACCCGAACGTCTGCACGAAGAAGCGGGATTTCCGCGTCTTTTTCAAAGGATAGCCCTCATCAGTGGAGGTTCTGGTTTAGCATCTCACGCGCGTGTCGGCGGGCGGTGTCCGTGACCACCTCCCCACCCAGCATGCGCGCGATCTCCTCCACGCGGTCCGACGAGGACAGCGGTTCGACCGCCGTGACCGTGCGGCCGCCCTCGACCCGTTTGTGGACGGCCAGATGCTGGTCGGCCAGGGCGGCGATCTGCGGGAGGTGCGTGACGCACACGACCTGCTGGTGGGCGGCCACCGCCCGCAGCTTCCGACCCACGACCTCGGCCACGCGCCCCCCGATGCCGGCATCCACCTCATCGAATACCAGCGTGACGCCGGGCGTGTCGCCGTGCACGACCGACTTGAGGGCCAGCATGATCCGCGACAGCTCGCCTCCGGACGCCACCCGGGCCAGGGGGCGGAGCTCCTCGCCCGGGTTGGGAGAGATCAGGAACTCGGCCCGCTCGAGCCCCCGCTCGGTCCACCGCTCCGTGCCGACGTCAGCCGCCTCCTCCGGTGACCGTGGGTCGAAGGCAATGCGGAAGCGGGTCTTCTCCATGGCCAGCTGGGCCAGCTCACCCCGGACCGTCCGCTCCATCTCCTCGGCGGCGGCGCGACGGCGCTTCGACAGCTCCCGGGCGCGTTTCAGGTAGTCCTCCGCCAGGGCGGTCCGACGATCGTCAAGGGCCACCTCTTGCTCTTCCGGGCTGCCGAGCTCTTCCAGCTCGCGACGGCACCGCTCACCGAAGCTCAGCACCTCCTCGGCCGTCTCCCCGTACTTGCGCTTGAGGCGCTCGATCAGGGCCAGGCGCGACTCGACCTCGTCCAGGCGCCCCGGCGAGACCTCCAGACGCTCCTGATAGCCCCTCAGCAGCAGGGCCAGCTCCTCGAGCTGGGCCACGAGCGCGGCTCGGCTGTCGGCGTGCGGGCGGAACTCGGGGTCGATCGCGGCGAGGTCCTCGACACGTCGAAAGACCTGGCCGAGCCGGCCAATCGCCGCCCCCTCGTCGTCGTAGAGGAGGGCGTAGGCCTCGCCGGACAGCTCGGCCAGGCGGCCGGCGTTGGCCAGCCGCGCCTTCTCGAGACGCAGGTGGTCCTCCTCGTCCGGGGCGAGGGCCGCCGCCTCGATCTCCCGGGCCTGGAACTCCAGCATCTCCCGGTGGCGCTCGGCCTCGCGGCGGTCTCGACGGAGCCGCTCCAGGGCGGCCTCGCACGCCCGCAAGTCGCGGTAGACCTCTCCGAGGGCCTCCGTCCCGTCGAGGCCGGCGAAGCGGTCGAGCAGGTCCAGGTGGCGAGCGGGGTCCAGCAGTCCCTGGGGCTCGTGCTGTCCGTGGACGACCGCCACCCCCGACGCCAGCTCACGCAGCAGGCCCACGGGGACGAGGGCCCCGTTGACGGTCGCCCGTCCTTTGCCGCTGGTCTGGACCTCGCGGCGGAGGACCACCTCGTCGCCCTCCATCGGCAGCCCGTGGGCAGCGAGCCGCGCCTCGCCGCCGTCCAGCTCGACGACCGCTTCGACGACGGCGCGATCCTCGCCAGTGCGAATGAGGTCCGCCGAGGCCCGCCGGCCCAGCAGCAGGCCCAGGGCGTCGATCAGGATCGACTTCCCGGCCCCCGTCTCTCCGGTCAGGAGGGTCAGGCCGGGCCCGAGCTCCAGCTCGAGGGCCGGGATCAGCGCGATGTTGTTGATACGTAATAACTTAAGCATACGGCCAGCGCGAACGGCGAGAATAGCACACCCCGTGCGCGGCTGTAAATGCATGATGACACGTCAAAAGGGAGGGAGAGGACCCAAGATGGCGCAGTCGGGTCCTTTGATTGACAACCCACAAGCTGTTGTGGGAATCTGAAGCGTTAACGCAACTTAGAGAGGTGTCCTTGCTGATCGCCCCCCTCCTGGCGCAAGCCCAGACCGAGGCGTTTTCCGGTGGCGTGGCAGGTCTCCTCGCCCACGCCGGCTGGGTGGCCCGCGTGGTCCTCGCCATTCTGCTGGTCTTCTCCCTCGTCTCGTGGTCCATCATCCTCTACAAAGGCCTGGTGCTTCAGCGCGCTCGCTCGCAGTCGGAGACGTTTCTCAACGTCTTCCGGAAGAGCTCGAAGTTTTCCGAGGTGAACTCGGTCTGCTCTCAGCTGAAGGCCAGCCCCCTCACCGGCGTCTTCCAGGCCGGGTATCTCGAGGTCAACCAGCAGGTCCGTTCGAGCGAACAGACTGGGAGCAGCGGGCGCCCCGTCGTGCGCAGCCTCGAGTCGCTCTCGCGGTCGCTCGCCCGTGCGGCGACGGTCGAGGTGACGCGTCTCGAACGACGGCTGAGCTTCCTCGCCACCACCGCCAGCGTGACGCCTTTCATTGGCCTGTTCGGCACGACCTGGGGCATCATGACCGCGTTCGAGGACATCGGACGGATGGGCTCGGCCAACCTCGCGGTCGTCGCGCCCGGCATCTCGGAGGCCCTCGTCACGACCGCCATGGGCCTCTTCGCCGCGATCCCGGCGCTGGTCTTCTACAACCACTTCGCCAGCCGCGTGAAGGTGCTGAACGCCGTGATGGATGACTTCGCGCTCGAGTTCCTCAACATCGTCGAGCGGAACTTCACGTAGAGAGAATAGCGCGTTGAGAGCGACCGGCGAGAGCAGTGCGGGCTCCTTCTACCGCGGCCTCCGATCGCGGCGGGGCGGAGCCCTGATGGGGGAGATCAACGTCACGCCGATGGTCGACGTGGTACTGGTGCTGCTGCTCGTCTTCATGGTGACCGCACCCATGATGAGCCGCGGCATCGACGTTCAGCTCCCGGTGGCCAATCAGCCCCAGATCCCGCCTCAGGACCGCATCACGGTCTCGGTCAACGCCGAGGGCCGCGTGTACGTCAGCGACCGCCCGGTGAACATCACCCTGCTCGAGGACCGCCTGCGGGGCATGACGGCGGGGAGCTCGGATCCGGTGGTCTACCTGCGCGCCGACGAGAGCCTGCGCTACTCCGAGGTCATCAAGGTGGTGGACCTGATCAAGCGGGCGGGAATAGACCGGATCGGCTTCGTGTACGTGCTGCCGGAGGAGAGGGCCCGGTGAACGAGGCCATCGACCGTCTGATCGTGGAGCGCGGAAAGCTCGACTCCGGGCTGTCCAGCTCGTTCGTCGCCTCGCTCGCCGGCCACGTCATCCTGATCAGCACCGCCGTCGCCGTCCCCCTCCTGATGCCGCGTCAGCCGCTCCTTCAGGTGACCAGCGGCTTCGCGGTGACGCTTCCCCGCGGCGGGGGCGGGGCCCCGCAGCCGCCCACGACCCAGCCCCCGGCCCAGCCCAAGCCGGCCGAGCCCGCACCCACCGTCGCGCCCCCGAAGGTGCTCAAGCCCCCGCGCGCGCAGCCGAAGCCCAACGCCCTCCCCGAGCCGGACTCGCGGGTTCGGGCCCGTCGTCCGACCCCCGCCCCACCGAAGGCCGCGGCGGCGGCGACGACACCCGGCCTCGAGTTCGGCCCCGCCGGGCCCGGGGTCCCCGACGGGAGCGACAGCGGCGGCGACTGGTACCTGGCCGGCGTGCAACAGAAGATCTGGACGCTCTGGAACCAGCAGATCAAGTCCGGCTTCAACCGACCGATTGGCGTGACCTTCACGATACTGACCGACGGCTCCGTGACGGACGTCAACGTCACGCAGCCGAGTGGCGTCGCGCTCCTGGACATGGCCGCCCAGCGCGCGATACTGAACGCCGCGCCCTTCGGCCCCCTCCCGAGGGAGTATGGAACCAACCGCAGGACGATTCGTGCCCTCTTCCGCCCCGCCGACGGCTAGGGCGCTGCTCGCCCTCCTCGTGCTGGCCGTCGCCGTCGCGGGGGGATCCCCCCTCGGCTCGGCGCCCCAGGAGCCGGTGGAGCAGATCGTCATCGGCGGGGTCACCCCGCGCTTCGCGGTTCCGGAGTGCGTGCCCCGCACACCCGACGAGCGGACGCAGCAGGCGTGCCGCACGATCACCCAGGTGCTGCGGAACGACCTCCGCTTCGAGCGGCTCTTCCAGTTCGTGCCCGACAGCCTCCTCGCCGCCGTCCCGCCCCTCGACCCCGACAACCCGGTCTTCGAGGACTGGCAGGGCATCGGGGCGCGAATCCTCGTCATCACGCGGGCATCCATCGCCAACGACGAGCTCACCGTCGAGGCGCGCGTGTACTTCGTGGACTCAGGACAGACGATGCTCGCGCGGCGCTACTCGGGTCCGGCCCACAACCCGCGGATCTTCGCCCACCAGGCCTCGGACGACATCATGACCCTCACGCAGTACAAGGGCGTGGCCCGCACCCGCATCGCCTTCACCTCCGACCGCGACTCCACCGCGGAGAAGCAGTCGAAGGAGCTCTACATCGTCGACTACGACGGCTTCAACCCGCGGCGGGTCACGGTCAACGGCTCGGTCAACATTCTGCCCGCGTGGTCCCCCGACGGGCAGTCCCTCGCCTACGTGTCCTATCGCCGCGTCACGCCGCTCGTCTTCCTCGCCCGCATCTTCGAGGGAAAGAGCGTGCCCAACGTGACCGCCGAGCGGGGAAACTCCCAGGCCTTCGCCCCGGCCTTCAGCCCCGACGGGCAGAAGATCGCCTACGCCAGCAACCGCTCGGGGAACATGGACATCTGGGTCGCCAATGCCGACGGGAGCGGGACGCAGCAGCTCACGACCACGCGGGCCGCCGACACCGCCCCCTGCTGGAGCCCCACCGGGCAGGAGATCGCCTTCACCTCGAGCCGTACTGGCACGCCCCAGCTGTACATCATGAGCAACGACGGCCTGAACGTCCGCCGTCTCACGAGGGTGGGCAACTACAACGACGCCTGCGCCTGGAGCCCGGCGCGACAGTTCAGCGAGGTCGCCTACACCTCCCGCCTGCAGTCGGGAGGCTTCGACATCGCGGTCATCGATCTGGCCACCCGGCAGGTCCGGCAGATCACCCGGGGACGCGGGTCCTGTGAGTACCCCACGTGGGCACCCAACGGCCGCCACCTCGCGTTCTCCTGCGAGCAGCGCGAGACCTGGGCGATCACGATCGCCGACCGGGAGGGCCTATCACTCAAGCGCCTGGCCACCGGACCGGGCAACAACGTCCAGCCCGACTGGGGCCCATGATGCAGACGATCCGAGGAGGATCCATGCCGCTCCTTCGCCACCGACAGCTCGCGAGCCTGCTCGTGCTCGCCCTCGCCTTCTCCCTCGCCGCCTGTGGCAGCAAGAGGAGGCCGCCGGCCCTGGCGAGCCCGGAGGCGATCACCCCGGGCCCGTCCGAGACCGGCGACATGATGCCGACCCAGCCCATCGACGAAGGTCCGGACGTCCTCGCCGTCGAGGGCGAGTACGCCACGGGCTCGGACCTCGAGGCCGACTACGCGACGACCTTCGAGGAGGGCAGCCCGCTCCCCGACATCCACTTCGACTTGGACAGCGCCGCGCTGAGCGAGCAGGCCCGTTCGACGCTCGAAAGGCACGCGGTGTGGCTGCAGACCCGCCGGGACGTCCGGGTGACCATCGAGGGGCACTGCGACCAGCGCGGGACGGTGGAGTACAACCTCGCCCTGGGCGAGCAGCGGGCCCGGGCGGCCTGGGACTACCTGGTCAGCCTCGGTGTCGCCGCCGACCGGCTGCGGACGGTGTCCTACGGGAAGGAGCGCCCGCTCGACCCGGGCAACAACGAGCAAGCCTGGGCCCTGAATCGGCGCGCCCATTTCTCGGTGTCGCAGTAGCGCGCTACGGTGTCTTTCGGTCTGCTATGATCTCAGACCTCCACTCGCCGGAGGAGCTTCCCAGATGAGACGAATCGCCCTTTTTGCCTTATTCGTGATGGCCACCGCCCTCCCGGCCCGGGCCGACAAGGACTGCCAGCGCATGCAGGTCCAGGTCACGGCCCTCCAGGGCCAGATCGCCGACATGCAGCGGAGGTCTGCCGACAGCCTCACCGAGCTGCAGAGGCTGACCGCCCTCATCGCGGAGCAGAACGCCCTGCTCCAGCGTGCCCTTGACGACGGCCGGCAGCAGGACGAGGCCATCCTCACGAGCATGCGGGACCTCGGAGACCGCGTCTCCAGGGTCATCGAGCAGCTTGACGCGCTCCGGATCGCCGGCAACGTGGCCGCACCCGTCGCCCCCGGCACCGCCCTCACCGAGACGGAGGGTGAAGGGGTCATCGATCCCGCCACCGGCGAGGTGGGGGCGCCGGTGCCCGCTCCCCGCGAGCTCTACAGTCAGGCCTACGCGGATTTCGCGCGCGGCAACTACGATCTCGCCATCCAGGGCTTCACCGAGTACATGACCCACTACCCCGACACCGACTTCACGGACAACGCGCAGTATTGGATTGGCGAGTGCCTCTACGGGAAAAAGCAGTACGCGGAGGCGGTCGAGGCCTGGAACACACTCTTCCGTGTCTACCCGTCGAGCGACAAGCTGCCGGACGGACGGGTCAAGAAGGGGATGGCCCTCGAGAGGCTGGGCCGACGGAGCCAGGCCCTCGTCGAGTACCGCTACGTGGTCGACCGCTACCCCACCTCTCCCGCGGCCCGCATCGCCCGGGAGAGGCTGAACCCCTGAGACCCAGTCAGAAAGAGGAAGCATGGCGAGCGTCAACAAGGCCATCCTGATCGGCAACCTCGGCCGAGACCCCGAGATCCGCTACACCCAGTCGGGCGAGCCGATCGCCAACTTCTCCCTCGCCACCTCGGAGAGGTGGACGAGCAAGTCGGGCGAGAAGCAGGAGCGAACGGAGTGGCACCGGGTCGAGGTCTTCGGCAAGACCGCTCAGGTCGTGCGCGACTACCTCAGCAAGGGTCGGTCCGTCTACATCGAAGGCCAGATCCGCTACGAGGAGTGGACGGACAAGGACGGCAACAAGCGGAACACCACCCGCATCCGCGTCAGCGGACCGAACTCCCGCCTCGTCATGCTCGGGAGCCGGGGCGACGGTGGGGGCGGCGGCCGGGGCTCCGGGCCCTCCGACGGCCCGCCGTCCGAGGGCGGTGACAGCTTCCAGGCCACGGACGACGACGTGCCCTTCTAGCTGCTCGCACCGCCATCGCCGTGTCGGCCAACGATGGTGATGCAGTCCGTTCTCCGTTTCTCTGCTCCCCTGACCTCGCATCCACCGACCCTGTGCCCCGCCCGCCGGGGCACCGCCATGGTTCAACCCTGCCTCGAGGATGGGCTATGCTGCTTGAGATGGGCTCCTCGATCACGCCCCATGGCGTGACCGGGCGCCCCTTCTTCTTCTAGCCATGGCCGACATCCTCGCCCTCGAGCGCTATCTCCCTCCCCACCGCTACCCCCAGGAGGAGGTGATCGGGTGGGTCCGCGAGTGGCTCGACGAGGACCCCCCCGCCCGCTCGCGGCGGCTCCTCCCGGTCTACTCGGCCGCCGGCGTCCGCACGCGGGCGAGCGTCGTGCCGATCGAGGAGGTCTTCCACCCCGCAGACTTCGAGACCCAGAACCGCCGATACCGAGAGATTGCCATCGCCGCCGGCACGGATCTCACCCGCCGCACCCTCGACGCGGCCGAGGTCGCTCCCGATCAGGTCGATTTCGTCGTCAGCGTGTCGTGCACGGGCTTCGCGATCCCCGCGGTGGACGCCTTCGTGGCCGACGCGCTCGGGATGGGCCCGCGTCTCGGCCGGCTGCCGATCACCGAGTCCGGCTGCGCCGGAGGCGTGGTCGGTCTCGCCCGGACCGCCGACTACCTCGCCGCCCATCCCGACAGGGTCGTCCTCCTCCTCGCCCTCGAGTTCTCCAGCCTGACCTTCCAGCGGTGGGACCGTTCGGCCACGAATGTCGTCTCCTCGGCGATCTTCGGGGACGGCGGCGCCGCCGCGGTTCTCGTGGGCCCTGCACATCCCCGGGCAGGAGAGGGTCTCGCGCGCGTGGGCGAGAGGGAGAGCCTCTTCTTTCCCGGAACCACCCACCTGATGGGCTTCGAGCTGAGGAACCAGGGCCTCCAGATCATCCTCGACAAGGATCTCGCCCCCTTCGTCCGTCGTGAGATCGTTCCCGCGGTGGAGGGTTTCCTGGCCCCGAGGGGACTGACTCGGAGAGACATCGGGCGCTGGATTCTCCACCCCGGGGGCCGCAAGGTCATCGAGGTGATGAGCGAGCGTCTCGGACTCCGTCCGGAGGATCTCGCCCCCACGGAGGCCGTCCTGGCCGAGCACGGGAACATGAGCTCGGTCACGGTGCTATTCGTCCTGGACGAGATCCTGAGGCGACATCGACCCGCCTCCGGGACGCAAGGGCTGCTCGGGGCCTTCGGCCCGGGCTTCGCGGCCGAGCTGGCGCTCCTCGAGTTCCGGTGAGCCTCCCCGGCCTCCCCGACCTGCGGCAGCGCTCCCGGGAGCCGGAGCTGCTCGACGGCACAGTGAGCGACGTGGAGGTTGGCCGCAGCCTGGCCGATCTCCGGCTCGTGAACCGCTGGCTCGGCGGCCGCCGGCACCTCCTCGCCGCGGTCCGGCCGCATCTCGAGCCCGGCGGGTCGCTCCTCGACGTCGGCTGCGGTTCCGCCGACCTGCCGGTCTTCCTGCTCTCCCGCCTCCAGACGCCGGTCCTGGCCGTCGGCCTCGACGTGAAGCCCGCCCATCTGCAGCACGCTCCGCCGGTCGTACGCCGGGTCGTCGCCCACGCGGGGGCCCTCCCTTTTGCCGACGGCGCCTTCGACGTCGTGACCGCCTCGCTCTTCCTTCATCACTTTGACGCGAGGGACCTGGTTCCCGTCCTCGTGAATCTGTACCGGCTGGCCCGGCGGGCCCTCGTGGTGAGCGACCTCCATCGCGCGGCGGTGCCGCACCTCTTCGGCCGGCTGGTCTTCCCCGCTCTCTTCCGTAGTCCGGTCAGCGTTCATGACGGGCTCGTCTCCATCCGCCGCGGCTTCCGCCCCCCCGAGCTGCGCTCCGCCTTAGAGGAGGCCGGGATCACCCACGTCCGGATTCGCCGCCGGTTCCCCTACCGCCTCCTCGCCGTCGCCGTCCGACCCGGGGACCCGGGAGGGGCCGGCGCAGGCCCGGGGGTCTGACCGTGCGGGGGGACGCCTCCCGGCGCGACGTGATCATCGTGGGCGGGGGCCCCGCCGGATCCGCCCTCGCCGCCTTCCTGCGCCAACGCGAGTGCGATGTCCTTGTCCTCGACGCTGCCCGCTTCCCCCGCGACAAGGTCTGCGGCGAGGCCGTGTCCCCCGCGGCCTGGCCGCTGCTGGACGCCATGGGAGCAGCCCCGGAGATAGAGGCACGAAGACCTCACCCGCTTCGCGGGATGCGTCTCACCTCGCCGGATGGGACGAGCTTCCAGGGAAGCTTCCCCCCGCAGAACCGCCCCGGCTTCGCCCTGCGCCGCCGGGATCTCGATGCGGTCCTGCTCCGGCGGGCCCGAACGTTGGGTGCAGAGGTCCGCGAGAGAACCCGGGTCACCGGCCTCCTCCGGCGCGGTGATGTCGTCGAGGGTGTGGAGGCCGAGGGCCCCGACGGGGAGCTGCACCGGTGGACGGCTCGGCTCGTGGTCGGCGCCGATGGCCGCCAGAGCGTCGTCGCGTCCCGACTTCGCCTCCGCCGGCCCCACGCGCGATTGTGCCGCTTCGCGGTGCGCGGGTACTGGGAGGGCATGCAGGGGCTCGGGCATCACGGAGAGATGCACGTGGGGGGCGGGGGCTACTGCGGCATCGCCCCCCTGTCCCCGACCCTGGCCAACGTCGCCTTCGTCCTTCCTCGTCACGAGATGGCCGAGGCGGCCGGGAACGTCGAGGGCTTCTTTCGGAGGGCCCTGCGGTGCCGTTGGCCCCGGCTGGCCGAGCGACTCGATCGCGCCTGCCTCGTCGATCGGCCGCGGGTGATCGGCCCCCTTGCGGTCGAGGCCCGCGCCCTCGTCGCCCCCGGGGCTCTCCTGGTAGGCGACGCCGCCGGCTTTTATGACCCCTTCACCGGGGAGGGAATCACCCTGGCCCTGCGGACCTCCCAGATCGCGGCCTCGGTCGTTGGCGAGGCCCTGGCCAGGGTGGACGTGGGTGAGGGCCTCCTCGCGCCCCTCCGGGCCTACGAGCATGCCCGTCGTGCCGCCACTCGCGACAAGTTCCGCTTCAACCGCCTGCTGCAGATCGTGGTGGGGTGCCCCGACGCGGCGAACTTCATGGCTCGACGTCTGGCCCGCCGCCCGGACCTCGCCGACCAACTCGTCGGGATCGCCGGCGACTTCGTTCCCGCTGGTATGGCACTCGGCCCACGCTTCCTCTGGGACCTGCTGATGGCGTGACAGGCCGGCACTCGCCGGCAGGTCCTCTCCTTGAGGACATGCCGGCGGACGGGGCCTATCTCAAACATATCCAACCTGTCGGAGGCGACGCTTGCGCGTCGCGGCTTGCACTCGGGGTCGACGCTCGTCTGGCAAGCTCGACTTCGCGTCCCCCGAGCCCCCTACGTGGGGACGGTTAGGGTGGGGGGTCAATGAATAATCGCGTAAAATAGCCTAATTAACTCGCCCGCCATGTGGCCCAGGGTGAGTTCTTCCCAGGAGCAAGGATTGGCATCACCGTCGGTCGATCGTCGGCTCCGTCTGAACCGCGAGACGCTGCACTCGATCTACCGGACGATGTATCTCTCGCGTCGCCTCGACGACAAGGAGATCCAGCTCAAGCGCCAGAACCGCGCCTACTTCCAGATCAGCGGGGCCGGCCACGAGGCGGTCCAGGTCGCGGCGGGGATGGTGCTGCGACCTGGGCACGACTGGTTCTACCCCTACTATCGGGACCGCGCCCTCCTGCTGCAGCTGGGGATGACTCCCCTCGAGATGCTGCTGGGCGCGGTGGGCTCGAAGGACGATCCCAACTCCGGCGGGCGGCAGATGCCCTCGCACTGGGGACACGCCGGGCTTCAGGTCGTCACGACCTCCTCCCCCACCGGCACGCAGTTCGTCCAGGCCGCAGGGTGCGCCGAGGCCGGACTCCACCTCGCGGCCGGGCTCGTCCCCAGCGCCCCGCCGCCGGCCTTCGCCGCCGACGAGGTGGTCCTGTGCTCGGCCGGAGACGGCACCACCTCCGAGGGCGAGTTCTGGGAGAGCCTCAACGCCGCGTGCGGCTTGAAGCTGCCCGTCCTCTACCTCATCGAGGACAACGGCTACGCGATCTCCGTTCCCGTCGAGGTGCAGACCGCAGGCGGGAGCATCTCGAAGCTCGTCCGAGCCTTCCCCAACCTCCTGGTACGCGAGGTCGACGGCTGCGACCCCCTGGCCAGCCTCGCCGCCGTGAACGAGGCGGCGACCTGGTGCCGCGCCCGCCAGGGCCCGGCCCTCGTGCACGCCAGGGTGATCCGGCCCTACTCGCATTCTCTCTCCGACAACGAGGTGCTGTACCGGACCGCGGCCGAGCGCGACGCAGACGCGCGGCGCGACCCGCTCGCCCGCTTCCCGGTACAGCTGAAGTCGGAAGGTCTAGCGACCGAAGAGGACCTGAAGGGCCTGCGCGAGGCCGCGGACCGGGAGATCGCGGCGGCCACCGAGGCCGCCCTCGGAGCGCCTGCCCCCGACCCCGCGAGCGCCACCCTTCACGTCTACTCGGAGACCGTCGACCCGCGGTCGAGAGATTTCGAGACCGAGCCCGCACCCGACGGCGCCCCCAAGACGATGGTCGATCTCCTCAACGCATGCCTCCACGACGAGATGGCCCGCGACCCGCGGATCGTCGTCTTCGGGGAGGATGTCGCGGACTGCTCGCGCGAGGAGGGACTGTCCGAGGTCAAGGGCAAGGGCGGGGTCTTCAAGGTCACCCACAACCTCCAGCGCCGGCACGGCTCCCGTCGCGTCTACAACACGCCGCTGGCGGAGGCGGCCATCGTCGGCCGGGCCATCGGCATGGCCACACGCGGTCTCAGGCCGGTGGTCGAGATCCAGTTCTTCGACTACATCTGGCCAGCGTTCATGCAGATCCGAAACGAGCTCGCGCTGGTCCGGTGGCGCTCCAACGGGGCCTTCGCGTGCCCGGTCGTCATCCGGGTCACCTACGGCGGCTACCTTCAGGGCGGCGCGGTCTACCACAGCCAGTGCGGAGAGGTCCTGTTCACCCACATCCCGGGCCTGCGAGTGGTGATCCCGTCGAACGCCCGGGACGCCAACGGCCTGCTCCGCACGGCGATCCGCGGCGAGGACCCGGTGCTCTTTCTGGAGCATAAACACCTTTATCGGCAGGTGCACAACAAGGGCGCCTACCCCGGTCCCGACTACATGATCCCGTTCGGCCGGGCCGCGAGGGCCCGCGAGGGCCGGGATCTGACCGTGGTCACCTTCGGAGCCCTCGTCCACCGCTCGGTGCAGGCGGCCAAGCAGGTCGCCCTCGACGGAATCGAGGCCGAGGTCCTCGACCTGCGCAGCCTGAACCCCTACGACTGGGAGGCCATCGCTGAAAGCGTCCGGAGGACAGGCAAGGTCCTCGTGGCCCACGAGGACGCACGCTCCTGGGGCTACGGCGCGGAGATCGCGGCTCGGATCGGCTCGGAGCTGTTCGAGTTTCTCGACGCCCCGGTCCGCCGGGTGGGGGCCCTCGACACGTTCGTGGGCTACAACCCGGTCCTCGAAGAGGCCATCCTGCCCCAGGTCGCCGATCTCGCGACCGCCATCCGCGAGCTCGCGCGCTACTGAACGGGGCCAGCTGGCCCCGCCGCCTCCGGCAGCTCCTCTCGCACGAAGCGCACGGTCTCCTCGCGCGTGCCCAGAGACAGGCAGCGCTCGGCCAGCCGCCGTGCCTCGTCCTCCCGCACCGCCCGGACCGCCGCCTTGACCCGGGGGATCGCGGAGGGGGCCATGGACAGCTCGCGGTAGCCAAGGCCCACGAGCAGCACCGCCTCGACCGGCTGACCCGCCATCTCGCCGCAGAGCGACAAGGGGCGGTCATGCTCCCGCGCCACCGCCGCGATACGCGCCAGCGTCCTCAGCACCGCCGGGTGGAGCGGCTCGTACAAGGCCGAGACTCGGGGGTCGGTGCGGTCGACGGCCAGAAGGTACTGGATCAGGTCGTTGGTGCCGACGGAGAAGAAGTCCACCTCGGTCACGAGCAGGTCGACGACGACCGCCGCGCTCGGCACCTCGAGGTTGACACCGACCGGAACGTCCTCCCGGAAGGCGACGTTCTCGCGGCGGAGCTCCTCCCGGGCCTCGTCGAGCAGCGACAGGGCCAGGCGAAGGTCACCCACCCCCGCCACGAAAGGGAACATGATGCGGATCGGGCCGTGCTCGCCCGCGCGAAGGAGGGCGCGGAGCTGAACGCGGAACGGATCGGGCGAACGGCGCAGGAGGCGCAGGGCCCGCTCCCCCATCGCCGGGTTCGGGCCGCTCGGGCCCACCGTCCCCAGTGCCTCCCGCCCCACGTCCCAGGTCCGCACCGTCACGGCGTGCGGATGCATCTGCTCGATCAACCGGCGATACACGTCGAGCTGCTGGTCCTCCGAGGGCCAGCGTGGATCCCGGCCGAGGAGGTACTCGGATCGGAAGAGCCCGATCCCCTCCGCCCCGTAGAGCTGCGCTGTTGCCGCCTCCTCCGGAAACTCGACGTTGGCCACGAGCCGCACGTCCACGCCGTCTTGCGTCCGCGAGGGCAGCTCGCGCGTCGAACACAGCCGCTCGTCCTCACGGCGGTACGTCTCCTGATCCCGACGGAACCCGTCGAGAATCGACGCCGAGGGCTCCACCACCACCTCGCCGCGGGTCCCGTCCACGACCACCAGGCTGCCCGCCGGGGTCTGGCGCGTGGCGTCCTTCAAGCCCACGACCGCGGGGATGCGCAGGGAGCGCGCGATGATCGCGGTGTGGTAGGTCGACGAACCCATGTCCGTCGCCACCGCCAGCACCCTGTCCCAGTCGAGCTCGGCCGCCTCGGAGGGGCTGAGGTCGCTGGCCACGAGGACGAAGGGGCCGGGAAGCCGCTCGAGAGATGGCGCCCCGGGCGCGCCCCGCAGGTTGAGCTGGACCCGCCCGATGACGTCGTCGAGGTCGCTGCTCCGCTCGCGAAGGTATTCGTCGGAGAACTCGTCGAAGAGCCCGTGCAGCTCCTCGGAGACCGTCCGGAGTGCCCACTCCGCGTTGACCAGCTGCTGCTGCACGATCTCCACCGCGCGGGCTCGGAGCAGCGGGTCGTCGAGCATCAACAGGTGGGCGTCGAAGATGTAGGCGTGGGGCGCGCCGACCTCCCGCGAGAGCCTCTCCTTGATCGCGCGCAGCTGCTCTCGCGAGACCTCGAGTGCGGCCTCGAGCCGACCGATCTCCGCCGGGATCTTCTCGGGGGCCAGGTTCAGCCGAAAGACCGGGACCGCGTCCCTCTCGACCACCAGGGCCCGCCCCACCGCGATGCCGGGAGAGACGGCCGTGCCCCGCAGGGTGCTCATCCTCCCTCTCCGAACCGGCTCTCGACGAGCTTCACGAGGGCCTCGACTGCGGCCTCCTCGTCCGGGCCGTCCGCGCTGATCTCGATCGTCGTTCCCCGGGACGCCCCGAGGAGCAGGATCCCGAGGATCGACTTGCCGTCCATGACCCGCCCGTCCCGCCCCGCGGTGATCTTGGCCTCGAAGCCGGCGGCGGTCTGGACGAAGCGTGCCGCGGCCCGGGCGTGGAGCCCCAGCCGGTTGGCGATCTGGACCTGGCGTCTGGTCACGGCTCCTTCTCGAGAACCTCGCTGGCCACGTAGATGGCGCCCTTCCCCTGGTCCCTGATCTCCCGCGCGACGTGGGGGAGCACTCCGTCGCGGAGGGCCGTGGCCTTGATGATCATCGGGAGGTTCACGCCGGTGATGATCTCGACCTCCGGCGACAGGTAGGGAAGGCTCAGGTTGGTCGGAGTCCCCCCGAACATGTCGGTGAGGATGACGGCCTCCCCGTTGCCCACGTCCTCCAGGCCCTTCTCGATGGCGGCGTTGGCCTCGGCGGGATCGTCGCTCCAGCCAATGGAGACCGCGGCGATCGCCGGGATCTCCCCCACGATGGTGCGCGCGGCGTTGACGAGCTCCTCCGCGACCTGGCCGTGAGTCACCACGACGATGCCGATCATCGGCTCACCCTCCCTTGACGTCCCGGTGGTACACGCGCACCGCGTACCCCTTCTTCTCCAGCGCGGCCCCGAGGTCGTTCGCGATCATCACCGACCGGTGCCGTCCCCCGGTGCACCCGATGGCCATCGTGACGTAGCTGCGGCCCTCCTTCTCGTGGCGCGGCAGGACGAAGCCCACGAGCGACTGGATCCGGCGCAGGAAGGGGGCGAGATCAGGCTGGCCGCGGAGGAAGCGGACGACCTTTGGATCGGAGCCGGTCAGTCGCCTGAGCCGGGGCACGAAGTTCGGGTTCGCCAGGAAGCGGGCGTCGAAGACCATATCGGCCTCTGCTGGCACCCCGTACTTGAAGCCAAACGACAAGACAGAGACGACCATCGGCCCGCCCTCGGTGCGAACGTCGTAGCGCTCGCGTACGTAGTCGCGCAGCTGGTGCACGGTGAAGCGCGAGGTGTCGAGGATGAGGTCGGCCATCTTTCGCAGGGGCCGCAGGGCCTCGCGCTCCGCCCGCAGCCCCTCGATCGCCGGCCCCCTCCCGGCCATCGGGTGGGGCCTCCGGGTCTCGCTGTAGCGCTGGAGAAGCGTCTTGTCGTCCGCCTCGAGGAAGACGAGGCTGGCGGCGAGGCGGCTCGAGCCCAGGTTGCGGTAGGCCGCGGGGAAGGCCTCGGGGAACCCGCGCTCGCGAACGTCAACGACGAGGGCGGAGCGGCGCAGCTCGGGCGAGCGCTCGATCAGCTCGGCGAAGGTCGGCACGAGGGCACTGGGCAGGTTGTCGACGCAGAACCACCCCACGTCCTCCAGCGCCCGCGAAACGTGCGTCTTTCCCGAGCCGGACAGCCCGGTGATGACGAGCAGTTGGGGCGCCTGCGTCGAACGGCTCAAGAGCGTCTCCGGGCTGGGGCCCGCCGCTTCCGGGTCACGGCCCGGGGCCCGGAGCCGACGATCGCGTCAACCCGCTCGACGAACCGCCGCGCGGCGTCGTAGCCTCCTTCCCGCAGAAGCCGGTTTCGGGCCGCGACCTCGATGAGGAGGGCGAGGTTGCGACCCGGGGCCACCGGCATCCGCACCAGGGGCAGCTCGATGCCCAGGATCAGGTAGGTCTCGTCGTGGAGGCCGAGCCGATCGTACTCCTTCCCCTCCTCCCAGTGCTCCAGCTGGATGACCATCCCCACGCGCTTCGACAGGCTGATGGAGGAGACGCCGTAGAGGTCTCGGATGTTGAGAACCCCGAGCCCGCGCAGCTCCATGTGGTAGCGCGTCAGGTCTGGAGAGGCCCCTACCAGCCTGTCCCCCATCTTCTTGATCTCGACCACGTCGTCCGCCACGAGTCGATGGCCCCGGTCGATGAGCTCGAGGGCGCACTCCGACTTGCCGATCCCGCTGTCGCCGAGGATGAGCGTGCCCAGCCCGAAGACGTCGAGGAGGACTGAGTGGAGGTGGAGGCGGGTGGCCAGATGCTCCTCGACGAAGGTGGACAGGAGCCTGATGAACGTGGTCGATTCGAGCGGGGTCGTGAGAAGGGGGACGCCGGCCGCCCCGGCGGCCGCGATCAGCTCGCGCGGCGGGGCCAGGCCCTTGGTCAGCACGAAGCACGAGATCCGACACCGGCACAGCTTCGCGAGGATGGCCGACCGCCGACGCGGAGTCAGCTTACGGAGGTACCCGATCTCGCTGCTCCCGACGATCTGCACGCGGCCGTAGGCGATGTAGTCGGTGTAGCCCGTCAGGGCGAGACCCGGCCGCTGCACCCGCGCGACGTAGACGCGGCGATCGAGGCCGACCTTTCCCGCCACGACCTCGAGCTGGAGGCTCGCCGCCCCCTCCTCCACCAGCTCCGCGATCGCGATCCCCGGCCCCTGCGCGGTCGCCACCTCCACGGGCCGGGGAACCTTCTTCCGCTTCGGGCGAGGGGCCATCAGGCCTCGGGCTCGATGAGCCCCAGGTGACCGTCCCCTCGACGGTAGAGGACGCACATCCGCTCGGTCCCGGCATCACGGAAGACCAGAACGCCCTCGGCCCGGGTCTCGAGCTCGAGAGTCGCCTCGTCGAGGGTCATCGGCTTCACCGCCCGCCGCCGGTTGCGGATCACGCGGGGGTACTCCAGAGATCCTGCGGCCTCCTCTACCCCCGCCGCGGGCTTCGTGGCGGCACCGGCCGGGCGCCGGGCCGAGCCCGCCCCCTTGCGGACCCGCCGCTTCGCGTGCTGCCGCTGCGCCTGGCGCAGCAGCTTGTCCATCGCGTTCGAGACGGACAGGCGGGGATTGGTGCTCACCTCCACCGCGCTGAGATCCAGGTTGCGCGAGTGGACGCTCACCTCGGCCACCTGCCGGTGCTTGTCCGCGGTGAGGATCACGTGGGCCCGGGTCATTCGGGGCAGGAGCCGGGTCACCTTCTGCAGCTTCCGCTCCGCCAGTCGCCGAACCTCGTTGGGAATCTCCGTCTGCCGACCGGTGAACTCGATCTTCATCCCTGCTCCTCCCGGCCCGCCTCCGCGGACGCGGCTCAGTGGACGGTCTTCCGCAGGTTCGAGGGTGGGATACGAAGCTCCTCCCGATACTTGGCCACCGTTCGGCGGGCGAGCGGAAGGCCTTCCTTCCCGAGGATGTCGGCGATGCGGGAGTCGGAGAGCGGACGCGTCGCGTCCTCCTCCTCGATCATCTTCCGGATCCGCTGCTTGATCGTCACCGAGCTCACCGCCTCGCCCATCGAGGAGGTGATGCCGCTGTGGAAGAAGAAACGCAGCTCGAAGACGCCGCGCGGGGTGTGCATGTACTTGTTGGCGACCACGCGCGAGACCGTCGACTCATGCATGCCGATGTCGCTGGCCACGTCCCGCAGCACCAGCGGTCGCAGGTGCGAGATACCGTGGTCGAGGAAAGCCCTCTGGTAGCGCACGATCGATTCCGACACCTTGTAGATGGTGCGCTGGCGCTGGTCCACGCTCTTCAGGAGCCAGAGGGCACTGCGGAGCTTGTCCTTCACGTAGGCCCGCGTTTCCTCGGTATTCCCCTTCTTCTCGTCGAGCATCCGGCGGTAGGTGGGGCTGATGCGGAGCTTCGGCAGTCCGTCGTCGTTGAGGACGATCTTGTATTCGTCTCCCTCCTTCATCACGAACACGTCGGGGAGGATGTAGGCGGAGCGCTCGGGGCTGTAGCGGTTTCCCGGGCGCGGGTCGAGTCCGCGGATGATCTCCAGGTGGTGAGCGACCTCCTCGGAGGTGAGCCCCATCTGCCGCGAGATCTCGGGGTACTGGTGACTCTGAAGCTGCTTGAGGTGGTCGCGAACCATCACGTCCGCCGGGGAGCCCTCGAGGCCCAGCATCCGGAGCTGGATGCGCAGGCACTCGGTCAGGCTGCGGGCCGCCACCCCCGCCGGGTCGAGCGACTGGACCACGGACAGCGAGCGCTCCACCTCCGCCATCGGGTACGGCCCCAGGTTGGCCACGTCCTCGAGGGACACGCGCAGCAACCCATCCTCGTCGAGGTTCTGGATGATCGCGTCGCCGATCTCCATCGTGAGCTCGTCCGAGACCGTCATGTGCAGCTGCCAGAGAAGGTGGTCGTAGAGGTCGGGCGACTCCGTCAAGGTGTTCTCGATCGGCGGGGCCTCGGGAACCTCGGACGGCTTCCCGCGCCGGCCGTCGTCGAAGTAGTCCTCGAAGAACTTCTCGATATCGATGTCCTTGAGCGGATCGTCGGGACGCTCGGCCTCCTCCTTCGCCTCCTGCTGGGCGAGCTCCTCGGCGGAGAGGGTCTCCTGCACCGGGACCTCCTCGAGGAGGGGGTTCTCCATGACCTCCTGGTCGAGGACCTCGGCCAGCTCGAGCGTCGTCAGCGGCAGGAGCTTGATGGCCTGCTGCAGGGACGGGGTGAGGATCAGTCGGTGAGAGAGCTTGGCGGAGAGGCCGAGCTTCTGCTGGATGGCCAAGGCCTAATCCCCGGCCGCGGCGCGCGCTTCAGGCCTCCCGGCCTTCGAGGCGGAAGCCCTCGCCCAGGTAGACGCGCCGGACCTCGGGGTCGGACGCCAGCTCGAGTGGTGTGCCAGAGC
Organism: Acidobacteriota bacterium; assembly: GCA_022340545.1. Taxonomy (GTDB): domain Bacteria; phylum Acidobacteriota; class Vicinamibacteria; order Fen-336; family Fen-336; genus JAJDNS01. The sequence continues at coordinate 19,631 of JAJDNV010000369.1, forward strand.
GGAAGACATTGCCGTCCCTGAGAATATAGGCGCGGTCCGTTATTTTCAAGGTCTCCCGGACGTTGTGGTCGGTGATGAGGATACCGATTCCGCGCTTGCGCAGGTGCGCGATGATCTTCTGGATGTCGATGACGGCGAGAGGATCGATGCCCGCGAAGGGCTCGTCGAGAAGGATGAAGGACGGGCTGGCGGCGAGGGCGCGGCAGATCTCGAGCCGCCGCCGCTCACCCCCGGAGAGAGTGTCGGCTCGCTGGCGCGCCTGCTCCTTGATGCCGAGCTCCTCGAGGAGCTGTCGCGCGAGCGAGTGCTGATCGCCCGCCGAGAGCCCCCTCGTCTCGAGGATGGCGAGGACATTCTCCTCGGCAGTGAGCTTGCGGAAGACGCTGGCCTCCTGCGGGAGGTAGCCGATCCCCGCGCGCGCGCGCTGGTACATTGGCAGCGCGGTGATGTCCTCCTCGCCGAGGAAGACCGTCCCCGAGTCCGGCCGCGCCAGGCCGACCACCATGTAGAAGGTCGTGGTCTTGCCCGCTCCGTTCGGACCGAGCAGACCCACCACCTCGCCCTGGCTGATCGAGAGGTCGACCTCGTTGACCACCACGCGACGGCCGTACGACTTGGTGAGGGACGCGGCCCGCAGGACAGTGGTGTCACTCAAGGCTTGGGGGGCTCTCTTCTCTTGAAGATGGCCTCGGTGCGGACCGCCTCCTGACCATCGACCCGGATCCTATCTTCGCCCACCTTGAACGTCAAAACGCGGCCCCTCACCAGGCGGTCCACGTCCTGCAGGACGACCTCCTCGCCTTCGAGCACCATCGTCTCGTCGGCCGGGGTGTAGGTTGCCGTCCGCCCTTTCGCCTGTCGCGGTCCCTGACGAACCTCGACCGGCTCGCCGGCCACGATCATCTCCACGTCGTCTCCCCCCTCGGTCAGGGTCACCACCGCCCGGGGGCTGAGCGTGAGGATATCGCCCTGGCGGATCTGCACGTCGCCGCTGTAAACGACGCGCCTCGCCTTCTCCTCGTACACCATCTCCGCGCTGTGGGTCTCCACGGGAGCGGGCTCCTCTCGCTCGTCTCCCGGGCGGGTCCGTGGGTGCAGAAACGACGCTACACCTTCCGAGGCCGTCAGCCGTCGCTCGCCCGGGGCCGGGTCCTCCAGCACGATGAGCGGGGCGCGCACCTCGTCGCGGCCGCTCCGGAGGAGGGCATTCTCCCGGTACCACGCCTTCCTCTGGGTCGAGTCGTACTCGAACTTCCGACACACCAGCACCGTCGGCTCGGACCCGCCAAGCATCCCACCCCCGGCATTCGAGGTC
>JAJDNV010000225.1 GCA_022340545.1 Acidobacteriota bacterium
ACCCAGCTCCTGCCGCAGCACGCGGTAGGCCTCGGCCAGGAGATGAAGGCCCTTTTCGGGCGCCACGCGGGCCAGGTAGCCGACGACGACCGGACCTTCGCCCGCGGCCGACCGCGGGGCGTGCCCCTCGAGGTTGATGCCGATGGGCACGGTGTGGACCACGTCCCGGTCGAGGCCCAGGTAGGACGACATGAAGGCCGCGTAGTAGTCGCTCGTTGCCACGAAGCCGTCCACCGCCGAGGCGTGCTTCGCGATGAGGGCCTTCGCCTCCGCGCGGTGCCCCTCAGCGAGGCCTTCGAGGAAGAGATCCTCGCCCTGCAGCGTGCAGACGACCGGCCGCTTCAGCTCCCGACGCAGGGCCGGGGCCAGGCTGATGAGCAGCGCGTTGGGGAGAAGCGCGAGGTCGAAGGAGGGCAGGTGGTCGAGATACCCGAGGAGCTTGCCGAACTCCTTGGCCTGGTTCCCTTCCTCACCCTTCAGGGTGGAGATGGTCAGCGCCCCAAGGGCGTGGGGATCCACGGAGATGCCGCGCCCGGTGGCCGCCCGGATCACCGGCGCGGCGTCCCACAGCCGGTCGAGGACGGCCGGGGTCTTTCGAAAGAGGGGGATGTTCTGCTCGAGGTAGACGCTGATCCCGCCGAAGAAGACGTGGGGGTCGGAGACGTTGGTCTCGTCCGTGCGGGTGGGCGTGTACACCGGAAGGAGCAGCACGTCCTCGCCCCGCGAGCGCAGCTCGGCGGCGAGGGCGTTGTCCATCAGGCAGCTGCCGCAGTACATGCCGCCCGCCCCGGCGGTGATCTGTAGGATTCGCACGGGCGCGCGCCTCAGCCTCCGGGCTCGGTCGGCAGGCGGTAGCAGGCCGCCTCGCGCTCGCTGCGGACGATCAGGAGGTCTCCGGCCAGGGCCGGTGTGGCCCACGTCTTGCCCTCGACCGCCGGGAAGCGCGCGAGCTCGACGAGCTCCTCGGGGTTCGGGTCGATCAGCACCACCTGGCCGTTCTCCGCCTGGAGCAGGAGCAGGTCCTCGACGAGCAGGATCTGACCGTGGCCGTACCGGCCGCGCTTCCAGCGGCGCTCGCCATCTGCGGGGTCCAGGCACACCAGGACACCCTCGTCGAGGCCGTAGAGGAAGCCCTCGTGCTCGACGACCTGGGTGAACTTCGCCTTGAGGCGTCGGGTCTCCCAGAGCACGTCGGCCTGCAGACCACCGCCGGGGCGACGGGTGATCTGCACCAGGCGCCCCCCGATCCCGTAGCCCATGGAGACGAACAGCTTGTCATCCCCTAGAACCACGGGCTGCGAGATCTTCTCGGGACGGTCGGGCCAGGGATCTCTCCACAGCACCTCGCCCGTCGCGGGATCGTGGCCGACGAGGCCCCCGAGGTTGAAGACCACGATCTGACGCACCCCGGCGAGGGTCGCGACCAGGGGTGAGCTGTAGCCCGCCCCGTCGTCTCCACCGCCCCAACGGGACACGCCCGTCTCCGCGTCGTAGGCGACGAGCGACCGGCCGTTCGGGCCGCCGGCCACCACGACCACGAGGCCGTCGACCACGAGCGGCGAGGAGGCGATGCCATAGAGGGGCGCCCGGCCGTTGTTCTCCCCGAGCACGTCCCTCTCGAAGATCACCTGCCCCGTCGCGAGGTCGAGGGCGCGCAGCCAGCCGTCCACGCCGTAGGCGTAGACCCGGCCCTCGTGGAGGGTCGGGGTGGCCCGGGGGCCGTCCCCGGCCAGCGCGCTCTGGAACCCGGTGCCGCCGGCCTGGCTCCAGCGGAGGGCCCCGGTCTCGAGGTCGTAGGCCACGACGTACGCGCCGCCGTCACGCTGCTCCTGGGTCACCGCGAGGCCGTCGGCCACCGCGAAGCCCGCCCAGCCGGCCCCCATGGGCCGGCGCCAGACCCGGACCGGGGGTTGGGGTCTCCATCCGGGTGCGAGGTGGACGCCGCGTAGGACCGCGTTGCGATCCGGACCCAGGAACTGTGGGAAGGACGGGGCGGGCGGCGCCAGGTCAGCCGCCTCCGATGGCGGTGACGGCGGGGCCGTGGCCGGCGGCGGGGGCGTACTCGTCACGATCTCGAGTGGCTCCAGAGGAGGAGTCGCTTCGTCCCGCCAGGCGACCTGCGGGGTCAGGTCTCCGCTGAAGCCCCGCACCTCGACGAAGTGTCTCACCGTCCAGACGAGCCCGACCACCACCGCGAGGCCGACCAGTCGGGCCCACCAGCGGGCCCGGGAGAACGCAAGCCACCAGAGCAGCAGGGGCAGCGTCGTGACGATCGCCGTCACCAGGGTGACGCCCGCCTTGCTCATGGTGAACGGGGATTCGGCGGACACCCAGACCCACACGACGACGGCCCCTGCTCCAAGCAGGATCAGCCAGGCCGGCCACAGCCGGAGGCCTCTTCGTGTCTGCGCGGTCATTCGAGGGAGCCCTCCCTTCCTCTAGGCGGCGCCGGGCAGTCCCTGGAGCGCCCGCCGGGCCCACAGGTGCTCGGGCGAATCGCAGCGCACGACCGTCGGCAGGAAGTACGTCTCGAGGTCGTGGTCGATCATGGCCTGGAACTCCTACTGTCCAATGGAAAACGGGTCGAACCCCATTTATATACCGCATCCGGACGAGGCCCCGTCTCGGGTTACCCTCTCTTGACGTGGACCCGGGGCGCCGACCCGATCAGATCCTCGCCGCCTGAAGCTGGTCAGCGCTGACGATCGGGAGTAGGGACCTGCTGATACCATAGCCGCCGATGAGCACGGTCGCGCGGCTCGAGCTCTTCCACGTGGCCGTGCCCCTGCCCGCCCGCTTCTACCCGAGCTGGATCCCAGGACTCCCGCAGACGGAAAACCGCTTCACCCTCGTCAAGGTCGTGACGGACGACGGGATCGAGGGATGGAGCGCCGGGCCGGCCATGGGCCGGGAGCGCGCGGGGCTCGGCGAACTCCTCGGCCCGTACCTCATCGGGGAGAGCGCCGACGACATCGACCTCGTCCAGCAGCGTCTCCGCGAGGTGGCCTACCTGGGCTGGCGGAACTGGTGGATCGAGCCGGCCTTCTGGGACATCCGCGGCAAGCGGGAGGGCAAGCCCGTCTGGGAGCTGCTGGGCGGCACGCCCACCACGGTGCCGCTCTACGCCTCCACCGGCGAGGTCCGCCGCCCGGAGGAGCGGATCGAGGAGGCCGAGGCGCGCCACGAGGAGGGCTTCCGCGCCATCAAGCTCCGCGTGCACGACCTCGACGAGGCGGCCGACGTCCGGCAGGTCGTCGAGACCGCCCGGGCGGTGGGCGACCGCATGAAGATCGGCGTCGACGCCAACCAGGGCTGGCGGGTCACCATCGTCGCCGACGCCCCGCGGTGGGACCTCGCCCGGGCCCGCCGCTTCGCCGAGGCCTGCGCCGACGCCGGCGTGGCCTGGCTCGAAGAGCCGCTGCCGATGGACGCCTACGACGACCTCGCCACCCTGACCGCGGAGAGCCGTGTCCCCATCGCCGGGGGCGAGCTGCACAGCAGCGGCCTCCCCGAGCTGGCGATGATGATCGAGCGGCGCTGCTACGACGTCTTTCAGCCGGACGCGACCTTCACCGGGGGCATCGCCCAGACCTGGGAGGTGGTGAAGCTCTGCCGGCAGCACGGTCTCGGCTACAGCCCCCACACCTGGACGAACGGCATTGGCTTCGCCATCAACCTGCAGCTGATGATCGCGAGCGGCTTCGCCGGGGAGCGGGAGCTCGAGTACCCGATCAGCCCGCCGGGCTGGACCCCCGAGGCCCGGGACGCCCTGCTCGAGACGCCGTTCCTCCACCAACGGGGGACGCTCGAGGCCCCGACCGCGCCCGGTCTCGGCTTCACCATCGACCGCCAGGCCCTGAGGCGATACGGCACGCGCTTCTTCGTCATGGACCGCAAGCGTCTCGTGTGGTTCTCGCTCCGGACGCGCGG
>JAJDNV010000403.1 GCA_022340545.1 Acidobacteriota bacterium
ATCCCCTCGATCGGGGGATGGCCGGGCGGGAGGGCCGATGCCGCATCGGTGGATCCGGGCGCCGCCGTGGGGGGCGACGCTCCGTCTCGTGAGCTCAGCGGACGCAAGCCTCCTCCGGCGCTGCCCGGGGTCGGGGACGGCGCCGGGGGCGGCGGGGTCGACGACCCGGTGCAGGCGAAAGCGATCAGGGCGGCCACGAGGCCGAGACAGCGTGGGGCTTGGGCGGTCACGTCGTCGGGTCCTCCATTGACGGTGAAGCGGTCGCGGCCAGGAGCTGCGGGAGCTCCCTCACGAAGGCCCCCCGGGCGAGAACCTGATCGCAGCCGGAGGCGCGGGCCGCCTCGGCCCGGGCCGCGTTGACGTGGCTGTAGAAGGCCACGACCGGTGTCGGGGTGGAACCGGGGGGCTCCTCCCGCCGCAGTGCGGCAACGGCCTCGGCCCACGGCAGGCGGCCGGAGTCGGCATCCACCAGAACCAGCCGGCCACCGTCGCGCACCCCGGCAACGAGGTCGGAGGAGCGACGCACCGGCCGGATCTCGAGGCCCGAGCCCCGGGCGGCCTCCCGGATGCGGCTCAGGAACAGAAGATCGTCCACGAGGGCCAGCACCTGAGGCATGGGAAGACCAGTATAGCCATAATGGGAGAGGAGCGACCGGCATGAGAAGCCTGAAGGGAACGAGAACGCACGAGAACCTGAAGGAAGCCTTTGCCGCCGAGAGCCAGGCGAACCGCCGCTACCTCTACTACGCCCGGACGGCCGACATCGAGGGCTACCCGGATGTGGGCGGCCTCTTTCGCGACACCTCGGAGGCGGAGACCGGCCACGCGTTCGGCCACCTCGACCTCCTCGAGGGCACCGGCGACCCCGCCACCGGGCTGCCGTTCGGAGAGACCAGGATGAACCTCCGGGCGGCCGTCGAGGGCGAGACGCACGAGTACACGCAGATGTACCCGGGGATGGCCAAGACCGCCCGGGAGGAAGGACTGCCGGAGGTGGCCGACTGGTTCGAGACGCTGGCCAAGGCGGAGCGGAGCCACGCCGGCCGGTTCACGAAGGCCCTGGAAGATCTGGAAGATCTCTGAGCCGTCTTGCAGCGGGTGCCGGCGGGCACTAAGCTTGGAGTTCAACTCTACTGGAGAGGTGTAGTCATGGCTCACGATGATGGTGGCAGCGGCCCGTCGGGCGTTATCCTTTCGTTCCTGGTGGGTGCGCTGACCGGGGCAGCGGCGGCCGTGCTCCTCGCGCCGCGCTCGGGGCGAGAGACCCGCGAGATCCTGGGCGAGAGGTGGCGCGACGCCGCGGATCGGAGCCGCAACCTGGGCGAGCAGGCGGTCCAGAGGGGCCGGGAGGTCGTGGACGAGGCCTCCGGCTATGTCGACCGCCAGCGGGGAGCCCTGGAGAAGAGGCGGGACCGTCTCGCCGCCGCGGTCGAGGCGGGGAAGCAGGCCTACCGCGAGGAGAAAGAGAAGAGCTAGGGACCCATGGAGACCTGGGGGGTCGTGTTCCTCGGCGTCATCGCCCTGGCCCTGGCGGTGCAGGCCGGATTCATGGTGGCCCTGGCCCTGGCGGGCCTGCGCCTCACGCGCCGCCTCGACGCGCTCCAGGCCCAGCTCGACGGGCAGATCGCGCCGGCGCTCAAGGGCGTGGAGCGAATCAGTCGGAACGCGGCGGAGATCAGCGACCTGGCGACGGTCCAGGCGCGGCGCATCGACGTGGTCCTGGCCGACACCATCGAGAAGGTGGAGGACACCGTCGACGTCGTTCAGAGGCTGGTCGTCCGTCCTCTGCGCCCCGTCACCAACCTCCTCGCGATCTTGCGAGGGTTGCAGCGCGGCATCGACGTGTTCCTCGATCTCGAGCGAAGGGAGCGAGGGCCGAGACCGGCATCACGCCGGCACGCGGAGGACGACGAGCACTTGTTTATCTAGTGTCCCGTCACCGAAGTTGCGTTCGTCGGAGGGCGTGGTGGCGCGCAGGCGGCCGGGGCCCCCGACAAGGACGCAGCTGAACTTCGAAGCTAATGCGCCCGCAGGCGGGGTGGCCGCCGAGCGCCCAGCGCTCTGGAGAATGCGCACGACCTCGGTGACATAAGAGCGTCAGGCGCTCTTGTCGCCGCCGCCGAAGAGGCGACGCAGGAGGCCGCCACCCGTCCCGGACTCCCCCTCGAGCTGGGCCGCCGCCTGCTTGTGTCCGGGCTGCAGCTCCAGGACCTTGCGGAACGCCGCCTGGGAGCGAGCGGCGAGGCCCCCCGCCTTGTAGAGACGCCCGAGCTGGTAGTGGGCGTCGGCGTTGGCCGGGTCCTCGCTCACCACCTCCTGCAGCGTCTCCACCGCCCGGTGCACCCACTTCGGGTTCTGGGCGTAGGCCTGGGCCAGCAGGATGCGGCCACGGTGCTGGTGCCGCTGCTGGCGGATCTGCGGCACCGCGCTCTCGAGCATCTGGATGGCGTCCCAGTACTTGGCTTGCCCGAGAAGCTCGCGGGCCTGGTGCAGGGTCTCCTCCGGGGACACGGCGGCCTCGTCCTCCGACGCGGGCGGCGGCTCGTCTGGGGTGGGCTCGGCGGTGGACGGGGGCTCGGCCTCGGTGGGGGGACGGACGAGGGGGCCGAGCCGGGACTCGTAGGCGGCCCGGCTCTTCTCGTTGCCCAGCACCTCCCAGGCTTCGCCGACCCGGATGAAGATGGCCTCGAGCACGTCGTGCAGGTCCTGGAGGTGCGCGTCGCGCCTCATGTCCGGGTGATAGCGCTTGACGAGGCCCACGTGAGCGCGCTTCAACTCGGCGGCCGTGCACTCCCGGTCCAGACCGAGAACCTGGAAGTGGTTGCGTGTCGGGAGGGACTGGAAGAACTCGAGGATCTCCCGCCGCTCCGTCCGCTGCTCCTCCGTCAGCTCCTCTGGCAGCTCCTCCGGGAGCCCCTCCGGCTCGGGCTCGTCGAACGGGATCTCCATCGGGAGCGGCTCGTCGAGCGCGTTGGCGTCGGCCTCCGAATCTGCCGGCGGAGTCGATTCCGCCTGGGCGGCCGGCGGGACATCGGGCGATGGCGCCGCCGGGGCGGGCTCGGCCTTCAGCTCCTCCGGGACGGGCTCGGCCTCCGGCTCCTCCGGGACGGGCTCGGCCTCCGGCTCCTCCGAGGCGGAGGTCTCGGCGGGGGCTGGCTGTGCGGCGTGCTTCACCGTGGGCCGAGGCCGGGTGGGGCGCGAGACCGGGGCCGGACCGGGCTGTCGGGTCACCCGGCCGGTCAGCACGAGTCCGGCCAGGGTCCTCTCCGCGTCGTCGGGTTCCATGGGGACGAGCTGGAGGATCTCTCGAGCCGAGGTCTGGCCGTCGATGCGCGAGAGGAGGTAGCCCTCGGTCAGCGTGAGCGTGCGCTGCTCCTCGGTGAAGACGGTGGTGGTCACGAGACGCTGGTCGGGATTGCCCAGCATCTCGCGGATGGCGTCGGCCTCGAGTCCGCGCAGGGCCTCGAGAATCAGTGGCTCGGTGGCCCCCGCGGTGGGGATCGCGTCCTCGGGCACGTCGGCCGTGGGCTCGAAAGTGGCTGTGGCCGCCGTCTCGGACAGCGCCTCGACGAGCCGGTCGCGGGGGTCGCCCATGTCGGGGGGCTCGTCGACTCGCGCCGGCCAGGCCGGCGGCCGACGGAGGCCGACCTCGGCGAGGATCCGGTCGAGCTTCAGGCGGGCCGAATCCTCCGGCCCGGGCATCGCTTCCCCGGGCGCCGGCTCAGGCGCGGGATCGGGACAGATGCCGACGATCTGGCCGTCTTTGACGACCACCCGCAGGGTTCCACTCCCCGACCCGACCGAGAGAATCCCGGTCTTCTTGTTCCGATAGACCTCTCCCAGGAGGGGAAGCGCCTCGCACGCAGGGGACGGATCGCCCATAAGCAAGCGTTCTCTTCCTGGCGTCTGCAAGTATAGCGCGCCGGCTTGACTGGCGCTGTCGGCGGGGCAAGACTGCCTTCTCCAATGACCCGGATACTCGTCGTCGACGACGATCCGATGGTCGGCAAGACCCTGGTCGACCTGCTGGGCGCGCACGGCTATCCGGCCACCCGCGTCGAGTCGGGCGAGAAAGGCGTCGAGACGCTGGCCGAAGAGGGTTTCGACCTCGTCCTGCTCGACGTACGCCTTCCCGGGATGAGCGGCTTCGAGACCTGTGCCCGGCTGCGCGAGGTCCACGGGCCCTCCCTCCCCGTGATCATGATGACCGCGTTCGGCGATCCGGTCGCCGTCCGCCGCGGCTACGAAGCGGGCGCGGACGACTTCCTGAACAAGCCCGTCGACACCCCGGCCCTCATCCTCAAGGTCCGGGTCTTCCTGCGCCTCAAGTCGCTGCACGACGAGCTGGCCCGCAGCCGCGAGGAGGCCCAGGCCCGGGCCCGCGACCTCGCCCAGCTCCACGAGATCGGGCGGGACTGGTCCCTGATCGCCGAGCCGGCGGATTTCAACCGCATGCTGACGCAGCGGCTGGCCCGGCTGCTGGGGGCGCCCATCGTGGGTATCGCCCTGTACGAACCGACGACGCGCACCATGGAGGCGGCGCTGCCGGTGCACGGCCTCAACGACGAGAGGGCGCGGGCCTTCCGCTACGTGCCCCGTCGCGAGTACCGCAGCCTCTGGAACCCGCGGAGCGGCCGCCCCTACGTGAGCAACGAGCCGAGGTCCGACCTCCGGCTCGCCCAGGAGATCGCGCTCCTGGCCGAGGCCGAGTCGGTCGTCCTGGTGCCCCTGCTGGCCGCGGGGGAGCTCATCGGCCTGCTCGGTGCCGCCGACAAGCCTGGTGGCTTCACCGACGCCGACGTGCAGATCCTGTCGACCTTCGCCGGGCCGGTGGCGACCTTCCTGCGCAGCCGGCAGGCCTTCGACCGGCAGCGCCGCCAGGCCGGACGCTTCGAGCGCCTCGCCGCCCTGGTGGGGGACATGGCTGCGGTGTCGGGGCGCGCGCGCCTGCTGGACCTGACGGTGACCCGGCTGCAGCGCGACCTCGGGTATGAGTACGTGGCCTTCCACGCCCAGGGGGCCGACGGGCTGCAGGAGGCGGAGGCGGAGGCGGGTTCGGTCGAGACACCGCCCAAGCCCGAGGCCCTGCGCTGGGCCCTGCGTCTGTCGGCACCGCTCGAGGCATCCCCTTCGGAGACGGCGGCGGAGCTGGCGGTGCCGGTCCGGGCCGGCGGGCACGCGCTCGGGGTGCTGGTCGTCAGCCGGCGCCCCTCGTCGCCGTTCGACGAGGAGGAGACGAGCCTGCTCGCCACGCTGGGGGGGCATCTGGCTCTCGCGCTGCGGCGGGCTGACAGCGAGGCCGCCACCGAGCACCTCGCGCGCCAGATGGCGACCCTCTACGACCTCGGCCTGGAAACCGCCGCCCTCCAGGATCTGAAGGCCCTGTTCGCGCGGGCCACCGAGGAGTCGGGCCGGCTCATCCGGGCGGATCACACGTCCGTCTTCCGCTACGAGGAAGCGGAGGAGGTGCTGCGGCTGTACGCCGCCTGGTCCCGTGAGCCCAGCGAGCGCAAGGAGCAGCCGTCGTTCCGGCTCGGTGAGGGTATCGCCGGACGCGTCGCGCGCGATCTGCTGCCCCTTCTCGTGAACGACGCCGAGCAGCACCCGGACTTCGTCCCGCGCGACAAGCCGGTGGCCCGGAT
>JAJDNV010000002.1 GCA_022340545.1 Acidobacteriota bacterium
GTGGGCGTGGCGCTTGGAGGGCTCGACGAACTCGAGATGCATCGGGCGCACGGTCTCGAGGTACTGATCGACCACCGACTCCAGGGTCCGACCACGGTCGCGGATGTCGCGCCGGAGCCGGCGGATCATCCGGATGTCGGCGTCGGTGTCCACGAAGACCCGCATCGCCATCTGGGCCCGGAGATCCGGCTCGGCGAGTACCAGGATGCCCTCGACGATCACCACCTTTCGGGGTGTGAGAGAGACAACCTCGGCGGTGCGGGTGTGGGTCGAGAAGTCGTAGACGGGAACGCTGACCGCATTCCCCTCCCGGAGCGCGCGCAGGTGCTCGACGAGGAGCGAGGTCTCGAGGGCGTCGGGATGGTCGTAGTTGACCTTGGCGCGCTCGGCGGGGGAGATCCCACTCCGGTCGCGGTAGTAAGAGTCGTGCTGGACCACCGCGACGTCCTCCGGGCCCAGGCGGCGCACGATCTCGCGAACCACGGTCGTCTTTCCGGACCCGGTTCCGCCGGCCACGCCGATGACGACGGGCTTCACGGGCTCTCTCGCCCGGCTCGTCCGATCTCGTAGTGGGCGAGGATCGCCTCCCAGCGGCCCTGGGCTCTCAGCAGGAGCTCCGCGACCTCCCGGATCGCGCCCCGGCCCCCGGGATCCGTCGTCGTGTAGTGGGCCTCGGCCTTGACCTCGGGCTTGGCGTTGGCGGTCGCGATGGCCAGCCCCACCCGGTGCATGACCACCACGTCGGTGTAGTCGTCGCCCACGTAGGCCACCTGCTCGGACGAGACGCCGGCCTTCTCCAGGATCTCCTCCAGTATCGGGATCTTCTCGACGTGACCCTGATAGACGTGGACGAGACCGGCGGTGCGGGCCCGCTCGGCCACGGCGGGGGAGTCCCGCCCGGTGATGACGCCGCCGGCGATGCCGGCCTCCCGCAGCCAGCGCAGGGCGATTCCGTCCTGCGAGTCGAAGGCCTTGGTCTCGAAGACGCCTCCGTGACCATCGGGCACGTGCCAGTAGGTGCCGTCGGTCATGACCCCGTCGACGTCCATGAGGAGCACGCGAATCCGGGCCGCCCGCGCCAGCAGTTCTTCGTTCAACGTTGATCCCGCCTTTCGGATGGGGATCGTCTCACATCGGGTTCCCGCCCTCCAACGCGGCGAGGGCCGCGGGCGCGCGGTGTCCGGGCACACGACTCCCGCGGGCTGGACTCGGGAGGTGCGGCTGGGCGGCCGGACTAGGAAGAGGCGTTCTCCTCGCCTTCTTCCTGCGCTTCCTCGTCTTCGTCCTTCTCCGGCTCCGGCTCGATGCCAGCGAATTCGGCCCAGGGGAGCGCCTGCGGCCCTGGCACGATGCCCGCGATGTCCGGGTCTTCGTCGCCGGACGGGCCCGGCACCCGCGCCGCCTTCTCGGCGCTGCGCTGCGCGCGCTTCTCGGCCTTGGCCGCCTTCTTCTCTCTCCGGTTGGCCTCTTTCCGTCGCTTGTTGACTGAGGGTCGAGTATTCGCCACGTCTAAGTATTTTCCATTCCGGGGCGTTTTGTCACGCCCTGGGTTGGACCATCAGTCTGCGTCGAGCTCGCGGATCCTGACGCTTCGGAACGAGACGCGATTGCCGTGGTCCTGCAGCAGGATGTGTCCCTCCGGACGTTCCCCGAAGTTATTCCATATCTTGTACTTACTCGCAGCCACGAGCCGGCGGAACTCCGGGCTGCCCCGTTCGAAGTCCACGGTCTTCTGGCCGTTGAGCCAGTGCTCGACATGGCTCCCGCGGGAGACGATCCGCGCTTCGTTCCACTCGCCGACCGCGCGGACCACCTTGTCCTCGGGAGCGGCGATCAGGTCATACAGAGAGGCCATGGTGCGGTTGCCGTCCTTCCCGAGCTTCGCGTCCGGATGGGTGTCGTCATCCAGGATCTGGAACTCCAGGCCGATGGCCGAACCTTCTCCCTTGTTCAGCTCGGGGTCGACGAAGTACTTGATGCCGCTGTTGGCCCCGGGCGTGATCTTGAACTCCAGCTTCAGCTCGAAGTCGGAGTACTGGTCCACGGTGATGATGTCGCCACCGGCGCGCGACTCGTCGCCTCCGGTCTCCAGCACGGTGAGCTCCCCGTCCGCGATCTCCCAACCCTTATCCGGGAACGCCTCGCTTCTCGCGCCCCGCCAGCCCCAGGTCGTCCGGCCGTCCCAGAGTAGCCGCCAGCCGTCCGCCCGTTCCTCGTTGGTCAGGGTGTTTGGATACTCTCCGTCCGGGACCTCGGGCAGCTCCTTCAGCCACAGGTTGCGCCAGCGCACCTCCAGCCCCTCCTGGTCGGAGTTGTGGACCTGCAGGCCGATGAACCCCGAGCGGTCGACCCCGTCCACGAGATCCGCCACCGCCACGCCGTTCACCCAGGTCTGGATGCGGTCCCCAACTGCCTGGATCCTGTACGCGTTCCACTCCCCGGGCCTGAAGGCCTTCTGTGCCTCCTCGTTCCCCTCGGGGCTGTCCAGCCATCCGCGGCGCGCCTCGTCGTAGATTCCGCCGCTCCAGGCGCGGGGCGAGGGGTCGATCTCGACCTGGTAGCCGTGAACCCGGCCGTCCTGGTATTCGGGTGTCGCATGGCTGCGGATCTGAACGCCGGAGTTGAGGGCGGGATCCACCTTGACCTCGAATTCCAACTGGAAGTTGGAGTGCTCCTTCTCGGTGCAGAGGAAACTGTTGGGCGTGTCGGGAACGGTGCGCCCGACGATCGCGCCATCCTCGATCGCGTAGACGGCCTCCCCGCCACGCTGGACCCAGCCGGTCAGGTCCTGGCCGTTGAAGAGGCGCGCGAAGCCCTCTTCCTCCTTGTTCTCTCCCGGTGTGCACGCGGTGGCCAGGAGCGCTCCCCCGATCGCGACGAGGACGAGAGCGTGAACGGGCGTGGTCATCCGAGGCATGGGGGTCCTCCTCATTCCGTCCGGCGCGGCCCGAATATACTCCACCCCGCACACCGGCGGCGCCCCGAGCGTGTCATATCATCGGGCATCAGAGGGAGGGGACCATGACCCAGGGAAGAATGGGCGCCAGCAGGCGGGACTTCGTGAAGACCACGGGGACCGCGCTCGCGGCCTCGGTCGTCGCCCGCCCGTCGCTCGGCGCCGCCGCGGCCGGGAAGAAGCGCTACGCCATCATCGGCACCGGGATCCGGGGCACGGGGATGTGGGGGCGTCCGGTGGCGCAGGGCTACTCCGATGTCGTCGACTTCGTGGGCCTCTGCGACCCGAACCCGAAGCGGCTCGAGGCCTCGCGCAGGCTCATGGGCGTCTCCTGCCCGACCTTCACCGATTTCGACCAGATGTGCGACCAGGCTCGGCCCGAGCTTCTGATGGTGACCACCGTGGACGCCTTCCACGCCGGATACATCGTCCGCGCCCTCGACCGCGGGATCGACGTGATCACCGAGAAGCCCATGGTGATCGACGAAGCGCAGTGCCAGGCCGTCCTGGATGCCGAGAAGAGAACCGGCCGACAGATCGTGGTGACCTTCAACTACCGCTACGCGCCGAAGCACCAGAGGATCAAGGAGATCCTCCTGGCCGGCGACATCGGGCGAGTCAGCTCGGTCGATTTCAGCTGGTACCTCGACGTCTATCACGGCGCCGACTACTTCCGGCGGTGGCACCGCCTGCGGTCGAGAGGGGGCACCCTCTGGGTGCACAAGGCCACCCATCACTTCGACCTGGTCAACTGGTGGCTCGCGCAGGACCCCGTGGAGGTGTCGGCCTTCGGCTCTCTCCGGCGCTACGGAAGAAGGGGTCCGTTCCGGTCCACCGGGTGCCGGTCCTGCTCCCACGTGGCGGAATGCGACTTCCACTGGGACATCACGACGGACCCGGAGCTCGTTCAGCTGTACGTGGACGCCGAGTCGGAGGACGGCTACCTCCGCGACGGGTGCGTCTTCCGAGAGGACTGCGACATCTTCGACACCATGAACGCGGTCGTCCGCTACTCGGAGGCCACGCAGATGTCGTACTCGGTCAACGCCTTCATGCCATTCGAGGGATACCGCCTCGCCTTCAACGGCGAGAAGGGGCGGCTGGAGATCCGCGACTACGAACGCCAGCCCTGGGAGACGGCGGAGGTCACCGAGATCTGGCTCACCCGGAGCTGGAAGGGTCGGCAGAAGATCGACATCCCGACGGCCGAGGGCGGCCACGGGGGCGGGGACCGGCGGCTCCGCGACCTCGTCTTCCGAGGAATCTCCGTACCCGACCACCTGCGGCTGCCCGGCTCGCGGGCGGGCGCCCAATCGTGCCTCACCGGCGTCGCGGCGCGGCACAGCTGCGACGAGGGACGGCGGATCCGGATCGACGAGCTCGTGCGGCTCTGAGATGTTGGGTGGGTTGACCCGGCGGGAGCGAGGAGTGTAGCGTCGGCGGCGTCATGAGCACATCCCTCCCGACCCGCCTCCAGCAGATCACGTTGATCCTGCTCCGCACCCTCATCGGATGGCACTTCGCCTGGGAGGGCTTCGTCAAGCTGTGGTGGCCCTCCTGGAGCCGGGGGGGGTGGCCCCTGGCTCGCTGGTCCGCTGCGGGCTACCTGCAGGGTGCAACCGGGCCGTTCGCGGACTTCTTCCGGGGGCTCGCGGACTCGAGCTGGATGCCCGTCTTCGACGTGCTCATCGCAGTGGCTCTCCTCCTGAGCGGGCTGTCGCTCATGCTGGGACTCTTCACCCAGGTCGGGACGCTGTCGGCCCTCGTTCTTCTCGCCCTCATCTATGCCCTCTACATCCCCACCTACGGCGTCATCGTCCCCGGCACGGAGGGCAACTACCTCTACGTGAACAAGAACCTGGTGGAAGCGGCAGCCGTTCTCGTCCTGCTCGTCTTCCGCACCGGCCGCATCGCGGGGCTCGATCTGCTCCTGGCCCATCGGCGTCTTCGCAAGGCCAGCGAGAGGGTCGAGCCCGCGGAGGCCGCCTCGGAGGCCACCTCATGAACCTCACTCCCGAGCAGCAGGAGCTGGGCCGCCGCAACTTCCTGAGGGCCCTGGCGGGAACACCCGCGGTGGCCGCCCTCGGGGCGGCGGCCATCGTGAAGGGACCGGTGCCGGGAGGGCCCGTCCGTCTGGGCTATGTTGGCCTCGGTTCGCAGGGGCGCGTCCTTCTCGAGCAGACGGACGCCCGCTACGGCGAGGTGGTGGCGCTGTGCGAGATCAACCCGGCCCAGATGCAGAAGGCCGACGAGGCGCTCGCCGCGGCCGGGAAGCCGATGGCCCGGCACTACGAGGACTGGAAGGAGATGATCGACAAGGAGGACCTCGAGGCGATCGTGATCGCGACGCCTCTCTTCCTCCATGCCGAGATCGCCGTCGCCGCCCTGGAGGCGGGCCTTCACGTCCTCTCCGAGAAGATGATGGCGCGAGAGGTGGAGGGCCTGCGCCGGATGCTGGAGACCGCCCGCCGCACCGGGCGACTCCTGGAGATCGGCTACCAAAGACACTACAACCCGATCTTCCAGGCGGCCTACGAGGGGATCATCAAGCCCGGGCTGCTGGGCGAGGTCTACTACTCGCGGCTCCACTGGCACCGGAACGGGAGCTGGCGGCGGGAGGTCGAGTCGCCCGCCCCGGGGTACGACCCCTCGCCCTGGGGCTACCCCGATCTGGAGCACCTGATCAACTGGCGACTCTACTGGGACTACTCTCTCGGCCTTCTCGCCGAGCTCTCCAGCCACCAGGTGGCCATCGCCAACTGGTTCTTCGGGGCGGTTCCCGAGGCTGTCACCGGATACGGAGGCGTCTTCCGCTACCAGGACGGGCGCGAGGTGCCGGACCACGTCTACGCCACCTTCGAGTATCCGCGGGGCCGGACCGCGGTCGTGTCCTCGATCCAGTCCAATGCCTTCAACACCTACTACGAGGGCTTCTTCGGGACCGAGGGAACGCTCATTCTCAAGGGAGAGAGCGAGGCCTACCTCTTCGACGAGGGGGAGGGCCCGGCCACCAGTATCGACATCACGCCCCGCGGCGCGGGGCCGGTCGGCGAGGCCTCGGCGAGCCGGGCGGCCGAGGCGGCCGGGGGCGTGGCCAGCGGGGGGCGAACGCTCCAGGAGCGGGTGAACGCCTACGAGCTCGAGGTGTCGGGCTTCTGTGCGTCCATCCGCACCGGCGTGCCGCTGCGCTGCGGTCCGGAGCTGGCCGCCGGCTCGGCCCGCGCCTGCCTCGCGGCCAACGAGGCGATGCAGAAGAAGGCGCGGGTGGCGGTTCCCGCCCTCGTCTGAGGGCGGCCGCGTCCGTGACCCGCCCGCCAGGGGTCCTCCCGTGAGTGGCTCGGGCTGGGTCCGCGTCGCTTCGCTGCGGACACCCGAAGCCTTTCGCGCGCACCTCGAAAACGGGGGAATCTCGCTCGACTTCGACGAGACCCTGGCCTCTCCCGACGCCTCCCCGATGGCCCGCCCGCTCGAGGCCGACGGGCTCCGGGCCGGCAACCGCTACTGCGTTCTGCCCATGGAAGGATGGGACGCGACCGAGAAGGGGGAGCCCTCCGAGCTCACCACCCGGCGCTGGAAGAACTTCGGCCGCAGCGGGGCCAAGCTGATCTGGGGCGGGGAGGCGGCGGCGGTCCGTGGGGATGGTCGAGGAAACCCCGCCCAGCTGATGATCACCCCGGCGACCTGGGAGGCGATGGCCCGCCTGCGCGGGGCCCTCGTGGCCGCCCACGTCGAGCGCTTCGGTCGCAATGCTGAAGACGATCTGGTGGTCGGGTTGCAGCTGACCCACTCCGGACGGTACGGGCGCCCCAACGAGTGGGGCCGCGCCGAGCCCCTCGCCGCGAGCCACCACCCGCTTCTCGACCAGCGCTTCCCCGACGGGGTCCGGGTGATCACCGATGACGAGCTCGACCGCCTGATCGACGACTTCGTCCAGGCGGCGGGGCTGGCCCGCAGAGCCGGCTTCCACTTCGTCGACGTCAAGCACTGCCACGGCTATCTCGGCCACGAGCTGCTGGGCGCCCGCCACCGCGCGGGCCGCTACGGTGGGCCCTTCGAGAACCGAACCCGGTTTCTCCGAACGATCGTCGAGCGCATCCGCCTCGAGGTGCCGGGGCTTCGCGTGGGCGTGCGGTTCTCGGCGCTCGACACCGTTCCCTTCACCAAGGATCCCGACGGCATCGGGACACCTGAAGAGACGCCGCCCGGCTACGACGACGCCTTCGGCCTCCTGGGCGACGATGCCTCTCTCGACGCGGCCCTCGACGATGCGCGGGAGTTGCTACGGTTGCTCCAGAGACTGAACGTCCGCTGGGTCTGCGTCACCGCCGGGAGCCCCTACCACAACCCCCACGTTCAGCGGCCGGCGTTGTTTCCCCCGAGCGATGGCTACGGTCCCCCCGAGGATCCACTCGCGGGCGTCGCCCGGCAGGTCTGGGCCGCCGCCCGGCTCAAGGCCGAGTTTCCCGATCTCGTCATCGTCGGCTCGGCCTACTCGTACCTGCAGGAGTGGCTCCCGCACGTCGCCCAGCGAGTGGTGCGCGAAGGCGGCTCCGACTTCGTCGGCATTGGCCGGATGGTCCTGTCATACCCGGACCTGCCCGCGGACGTGCTGGAGGGCCGGCCGCTCCAGCGCCGCCGGATCTGCCGGACGTTCAGCGACTGCACCACCGCGCCGCGCAAGGCCCTGCCCTCGGGGTGCTATCCGCTCGATGCCTTCTACCGCGCCCGTCCCGAGGCGGAGCAGCTCAAGGCGGCGAAGGAGGCTTCGCGCAAGTGACCGACCCGAGCGCCCCGCGCCGAGACCAGACCCTGGCCCTCACTACCGCGTTTCTCTCCCTCTTCTCGATCGTGGGCGTGGCGCTCTACGGGCTGCCGTTCTTCTATGACTTCTTCGTCACCGATCTCGGGTGGACGCGTCAGCAGGTGACGTCCGGCAACGCCCTCAGCAAGCTCCTCGTGGGGCCCCTGTTCGGCTTCCTCGCCGGGGTGATCGTCGACCGCTTCGGGCCGCGGCGGCTGATGCTGGCCGGCATCGCCATGGCCGGGCTCGCCCTCGTGGGCCTCGGGGGCACGACGACGCTCAGCGCCTTCTACTTCTTCTATCTGTTCAACGCCCTCGGCTACGTGTGCGGAGGGCCACTGCCGAACCAGGTGCTCCTGTCGCGCCTCTTCGACCAGGGTCGGGGGAAGGCCATGGGCTTCGCCTACCTCGGGATCGGCATCGGCGGCATGATCGTCCCCCTTCTCGCCCACGCCCTCATCGAGGAGCTCGGCTGGCGGACGGCGTTGCGCGCCCTGGGTGTCTTGATCATCGTGCTCGCCTTCCCGGCCGCCTTCTTCGTGCGCGAGCCGAAAGCCGAGAAACGCGACTCGACGGTCCCGGCGGGCGAGCCGGTGTCGATCATCTCGGTCCTGAAGCGCCCGGCGTTCTATCTCCTGGCCGTGGGCAGCATGGCCTCCATCGGGGCGATCGGGGGCACCATCCAGAACCTGAAGCTGTTCCTCGCCCTCGACAAGGGGATGGCCCAGGCCCTCGTGGCCCAGGTGCTCTCCCTCGTCCTCGCCGGAAGCATCGTCGGCCGCATCCTCATGGGCTGGCTGGCCGACCGCTGGCCCCGAAAGCGGGTGATGCTCCTCGTCTACCTCATCGTCGCCGGGGCGATCCCGCTCCTCGCGGTGGCCCCGACCACCACGTCCCTGAAGGGGGCTGGCTTCCTCTTCGGCGTCGGGCTCGGGGGCGACTACATGATCATCCCCCTCATGGCCGCGGACCTCTTCGGCCTGAAGGTCATGGGACGCCTCATGGGCATCGTGCTCACCGCCGACGGAGTGGCCGAGGCCGTCATCCCCATGGCGGTGGCCACGATCCGCGACCACACCGGCAGCTACACCATGGGCTTCGCGCTCCTGGTGGCCCTCGCCGCCGTCGGGGCGGTGGCGGTGGCGCTGCTGCCGGGACGCAGGCAAGGCTGAGGAGAGGGGCAGAACGCGGGCGAGGGCTTGGCGCCCGGCGCGCCCACCGCGACCGTCAACGGGAAGGGCGTAGGGGTATCATGCCGAGACAACGGATGTGGCGGAAGAGGGCCGCGAGGTCGTCGCCAGGATCGAGGACTCCCTGAACACCGCCCGAGCCGAGTCGCCCCTGTGGCCGGTGGAGAACTGAGGTGGCTTCCGAGGAGACCCGCATGAGAAAGCTCGTCGAGTGTGTCCCCAACTTCTCCGAGGGCCGTGACCCGGCCGTCATCGAGGCGATCGCCGACGCCGTGCGGGCGAGCGAAGGCTGCACCCTGCTCGACGTCGACCCGGGCCGCTCGACCAACCGGACCGTCTACACCCTCGTCGGGTCTCCCGAGGCGGTGGTTGGAGGGGCACTGGCCGCGGCCCGCGTGGCCCGCGAACGGATCGACATGCGCCGGCAGACGGGCGAGCACCCTCGGATCGGGGCGATGGACGTCTGCCCGTTCGTGCCCGTCGCCGGTGTGGGCATGGACGACTGCGCGGCCCTGGCCGAGGAGTTCGGCGAGCGGCTGGCCGCTGACCTCGGCGTCCCCGTCTACCTCTACGGCCACGCCGCGAAGGCCGACCACCGCCGGACCCTTCGCCAGATCCGGGCCGGTGAATACGAAGCGCTCGCGGAGCGGATCGTGACGCCGGAGTGGAGGCCCGACTACGGGCCTGCCGAGCTCGTTCCGGAGTGGGGTGCCACCTGCGCCGGGGCGAGGGACTTCCTGATCGCCTACAACGTGAACGTCCTGGGGACGAAGGAGCAGGCGCACCGGATCGCCCTCGACATCCGGGAGCAGGGACGCGGCCCGGACCAGCCGGGGCGGCTGAAGGCCGTTCGCGCCATCGGCTGGTGGGTCGACGAGTACGACCTGGCCCAGGTCTCGATCAACCTGGAGGATTTCAAGACGACGCCGCCACACGCCGCCTTCGAGGCCTGCGCCGAGCAGGCCCGGGCCTTGAACCTGGCGGTGGCCGGCTCCGAGCTCGTCGGGCTGATCCCCCTCGAGGCCATGCTCATGGCCGCCGAGCACTACATGAAGAAGGAGAACCTCTTCATCCTCGACGAGCGCCAGAAGATCCGCCTCGTGGTCGAGAGGCTGGGCCTGTCCTCGGTTCAGCCCTTCGTCGCCGAGAAGCGAATCATCGAGTACATGATCCCCGGGGAGGAAGAGGAGCCGCTCGCCTCCATGAGCGTGCGCTCCTTCGTCGAGCTGGTGGGCGCGCGGACGTCGGCCCCGGGCGGAGGGTCGGCCTCGGCCCTGATCGCCGCGGTGGGGGCGGCCCTCGGGGCGATGGTGGGCTGGATGACCTACGGAAAGCGGAAGTTCGAGAGGCAGGACGCCACCATGCGGCGGCTGATTCCGCCCCTCCACCACGCCATGGCGGATCTCCTCCCGATGATCGACCGCGACACCCGGGCCTTCGACGGCTACATGCAGGCCATGGGGATGCCCAGGAACACCGATGGGGAGAAGGCGGCCCGGCACCGGGCGATGCAGGAGGGCCTGAAGGCCGCGGTGCAGGTGCCGCTGGAGGTCATGCGGGTCGCCGACCGGGCCTGGGACGCGATGGTGGCGATGGCGGTGCACGGAAACATCGCCTCGCGATCGGATCTCGAGGTGGGGGCGAAGGCGCTCGAGACCGGGATCTGGGGGGCCTCGCGGAACGTGGCGATCAATCTCCCGGGGATCGAGGACGAGGCGTACCGCAAGACCGCCTCGGACGAGTCGGAGGCCTTGACCTCCCGCGCCGCCCGCAAGCGAGACGAGGTCCTGGCCGCCTTCGCCACACGCAAGGAATGAACCGCAGCGTCTTCCGGATCCCGAAGATGGACTGTCCGACCGAGGAGCAGCTCGTGCGGATGGCCCTGGAGGGACTGGACGAGGTCCGCGAGCTCTCCTTCGATCTGCCGGGGCGGACGCTGTCGGTGTGGCACGAGAAGGAGGCCGATCCGATCACGCGGAGGCTCGAGCCCCTGGCGCTGGGCGCGCAGCTCGCCGAGACGGTGTTGGCGGCGGACCCCCCGCCCGCCGCGGCCGGGAGCGACGAGACCGAGGCCCGCACCCTGTGGGTGCTGCTGTTGATCAACGCCGTCATGTTCGTGGTGGAGCTGGCGGCGGGCTGGCTCGCGGAGTCGACGGGCCTGATCGCCGACTCACTCGACATGTTCGCCGACGCCACCGTCTACGGCGTGGCGCTCTACGCCGTCGGGCGCTCCGCGTTGCTCAAGCTTCGGGCCGCGCGCCTCACGGGCTGGCTCCAGGTCGGCCTCGCTCTCGGGGCGCTGGGCGAGGTCCTGCGCCGGCTGGTGTTCGGGAGCGGCCCCGAGGCCCCGACCATGATGAGCATCGCGCTCCTCGCCCTCGCCGCCAACGTGACGTGCCTCGTCCTGATCGCCCGGAGCCGCCACTACGGCGTGCACATGATGGCGGTCTTCATCTGCTCGGCGAACGACGTGATCGCGAACGCCGGCGTGATCGCGGCCGGGGCCCTCGTGGCCTGGACCGGATCGAACGTGCCCGACCTCGCGATCGGGGCCGTGATCGGGGCGATCGTTCTCGTCGGAGGGATCCGGATCCTGCGGCTGCGGTGATACTCACTCGAACTCGCGCCGGGGGGGCGACTGGTCGGAACCGACGCGGCCGGCGACGATCTCGGCCTTGAAGTAGTTTTCTCCGCGCACCGGGGATCCGGCCATCCGCCGCAGCAGGTTGATCTGGCCGACGTGGGTGAGGGCGTCGGCGATCGGGCCCTGAAAGATGCTCTCGGCAGAGAAGCCCAGCGGATCCGGCCCGGCGAGCCTCGCGTCAAGGGCGGCCAGCCCGGCATGGAAGCGCTCGACCTCCTTCCTCCAGGGCAGGGGAGGGGAGTCGTGCCACTCGTGTCGGCCGTCGGCCAGACCGACGGCCCAGTCGAGCAGGTCCCCGACGTGGGCGAGGATCTGGCCCGGGGTGCGCGACGAGGCAGAGGCCCGGTGCTGGGCGAAGCCCTCGGGGGCGTCCCGCACGGCCTTTCCGCCGCGGTAGGCCAAAGTCGCGAGGGTGTGGCGGAGCATCGTGCGCGCGTCGGACTCCGATGGCGTTGGGTTCGAAGCCTTGGCTGTCATTCGTCCTCCCGGATCAGCGCCTGGAATCGCGGCTCATGGCGCAGCGGCTCGAGCTCGGGTTCGGTACGCGCCCGGGCCACGGTGAGCGCCCGGCGTTCCGCGGCCGCCCGCTCCAGGGAGTCGAGGGCCTCGTCCGTCTCGCCGAGCTGGGCGTACGTGGCGGCGGCGTAGTACCGGGTGAAGGGATCGTCAGCGCCGAGGCGAAGGCGCGTCTCGAACGCGGCCCGGGCGGTCTCCAGTGCGTCCCGCGCCGGCTCGGCCTGACCCAGTCTCCGGTGCGCGGCGCCGAGACGCAGGTGGAGCTCGATCGTGATGCGTCCGCGAAGCGCGTGGTCCACGCGCTGGAGAAAGGCCAGCTCCCTCTGGAACTGCTCGACCGCCTCCGTGTCGCGTCCCTGTAGCGCGGCGAGGTGGCCGAGGCGCATGTACGAGCCCACGATGACGAAGCCCTCCTGCCCGGAGAGAAGCGTCTCCTGCAGTCCGGCGGCCTGCCTCGCCACCTCCTCCCCTCGCGCGCAGTCGCGGATGAGGGCGAGACAGTGGGCGAGCTGAAGGGCGAACCAGCCGGCCTGGGGGTCGCGCTCCAGGGCCTGCTCGAAGTAGGCTGCGGCCTCGCGGAAGCGCCCCTTGATGATGAACAACGCCCGCCCCATCGCCGCGAGCGCACCGGGATCCTGCGGGGTGAGCTCGTGGGCCCGCTCGATGGCGGCCAGGGCCTCCGCGTCCCGGCCCAGGCTCATCAGGGTCCCGCCCATCTGGCGCCACGCCCGAGCCGAGCTCGGCTGGCGCTCGAGGGCCCGGCGGAAGCTCGTGAGGGCGCGCTCGTTCAACTCGGGCAGGGTGAGGTAGTCTGCCTTCGTCGAGTACGCGTGCCCGAGCTCGACGAGGGCCCGCACGTAGGTCGGGTCGAGTGCGACCGCGCGCTCGAAGAACAGGATCGCCCGGTCGAGCGACTCGTAGCTCTCGAGCTGCATGTTGATCATGCCCCGCGAGAAGGCCTCGTAGGCCTCCACGACGTGTGTCTCGTCGCCTTCGGAGAGGGCGGGCATTCCCATGCGCAGGCTGGACGCCAGCTCGCGCACGATCCGGTCCTGCAGCGAGAATATCTCGTCGAGGCGGCCGTCGATCTTGACCGTCTTCAGCAGACGGTGGCCCTCCACGTCGGCCAGCCGGGCCGTCACGCGGACGGTCTCGCCCGCTCTCTGGAAGCCGCCGGAGAGCACCCACCGCGCGCCCAGCTCGCGCCCGACTCTTTCCGCGATCGCCTCCTCGGCCTCCTGGCCCTCGGCCCCCGCCCGGCGCATCGCCTCGCGCACCCGAGCCGGGGCGACGACGCCCAGGCCGGGCAGCCCACGCAAATCGGACGTCACCGTCTCCGCGATGCCCGTTCCCAGCCAGTCGTCCTCGCCGTGGCCGGAGATGTTGGCGAAGCCGAGGACGGCCACGGCCAGCGAGGGACCGCTCGGGGTGGCAACGGGCGCTCCCTGGCGCAGCGCCGCGATCTTCTCGCGGACCTCGGCCATCGACCCCGGACGAAGGCTGGCCTCCTTGGCCAGCATGCCCTGGACCAGCGTCTCGACGTGGGGCAGGCGCGGATCATCCTCGCGGCTCGTGAGCGGGGGCGGTGGTCGGTGCAGGACGTGGTCCAGGATCTGCACCGCGTTCTCGCCGCGAAAGGCCGCTTCTCCGGACACGAGCTCGTAGAGGAGGGCCCCCAGCGAATACACGTCGGCGCGCGCGTCGACCCCCTGGCCCCGGGCCTGCTCCGGGGCCATGTACGCCAGCGTGCCGATCAGCGCCCCGGCCCCCGAGTGGGCGGCGTCCCGGCTCCAGGTCGTTCCGTCGGGGCCGCCAAACACGCGCTGCTTGGCGAGGCCGAAGTCCAGGATCTTGAGCCGGCCATCCGGAGCCACCATGACATTGGTGGGCTTGACGTCGCGGTGCACGACGCCGCGGGCGTGGGCCTCCCCCAGGGCCTCCGCGATGCGATCGACGATGTCGAGTGCCTCCTCGAGGGACGGCGGCCTTCGCCGGGTGTGCTCGGCCAAGGTCTCGCCGGCGACGTACTCCATGGCAATGAACCGGACGGGCCCTTCTTCCCGGTCGATCTCGTCGATCTCGTAGACGACGGCGATCCCGGGGTGGGTGAGGGCGGCGGCGACCCGTGCCTCGCGCAGGAGCCGGGCCCGAGCCTGCTCGTCGGCCTGAGCGTCGTCGCGCAGCGTCTTCAGCGCGACACAGCGGTGCAGCCGCACGTCCTCGGCGAGATACACGTCCCCCATGCCGCCGCTTCCGAGCCGCTCCAGGATGCGGTAGTGGCCGACCGTTTCGCCGATCACGAGAGGCCCATTATGGACCTGGGCGGTGGGCAGAGAGGTCCGCTCCGTTCCGCGGCGGCTACTCCGGCTTGAGGGCGGCCGTCACGATCGCCCGGGCCTCATCCTGGATCTGGCGGAGGTGGCGGTGATCGCGGAAGCTCTCGGCGTAGAGCTTGTAGACGTCCTCGGTTCCCGAAGGCCGCGCCGCGAACCACCCGTGCCGGGTCACGACCTTGAGGCCGCCCAGGGGCGCGTCGTTCGCGGGGGCGCGCGTGAGCCTGGCCACGATCGGGTCGCCGGCGAGCGTGTCGGCGGTCACCGTCTCCGGGGACAGCTTGGCGAGTGCGGCCTTCTGGTCGCGGGTGGCCGCGGCGTCGATCCGCTCGTAGACCGGGCTCCCGAAGCGGTTCTCCAGCTCCTTGTACGCCTCGCCGGGGTCCTTTCCGGTCCGGGCCAGGATCTCGCACGCCAGGAGGTCCATCAGGATCCCGTCCTTGTCGGTCGTCCAGACCGTGCCGTCCTTCCGAAGGAAGGAGGCTCCCGCGCTCTCCTCACCTCCGAATCCGTAGCTGCCGTCGAGCAGGCCATCCACGAACCACTTGAAGCCCACCGGCACCTCGGCCAGGCTCCGGCCGAGGTCAGCGGCAACGCGGTCGATCATGGAGCTCGAGACGAGCGTCTTGCCCACCGCGGCGTCATCGCGCCAGCCAGGACGGTTCTGGAAGAGGTAGTTGATGGCCACCGCGAGATAGTGGTTCGGGTTGAGCAGGCCGGCCCCGCGGGTGACGATGCCGTGGCGGTCGGTGTCGGCGTCGTTCCCGAAGGCGATGTCGAAGCGGTCCTTCATCCCGATGAGACCCGCCATCGCGTAGGGCGACGAGCAGTCCATGCGGATCTTCCCGTCGTGGTCGAGGGTCATGAACGAGAAGGTCGGGTCGACCTCGGAGTTCACCACCTCGATTGAGAGACCGTACCGCTCGGCGATCGGCTCCCAGTAGTCCACCGAGGAGCCCCCCAGCGGGTCGGCGCCGATCTTGATCCCGGCGCCGGCGATCGCGTCCATGTCGATGACGTTGGCCAGGTCTTCCACGTAGGGCGCGACGAAGTCGTGCTCGTGGGTGCTGCCGGCCTTGAGCGCCCTCGCGAACGGCATGCGGCGCACGTCCTGCAGACCGTCCGCGAGGATCTCGTTCGCCCGGGCCTCGAAGGCCTTCGTGAGGGCCGCATCGGCCGGGCCGCCCTCCGGGGGGTTGTACTTGAAGCCCCCGTCCTCGGGGGGGTTGTGCGACGGCGTGACGACGACGCCGTCGGCGCGGCCCCGTTTGCGCCCGCGGTTCCACGTCAGGATCGCGTGCGAGATGGCGGGGGTCGGGGTGTAGCGCCGACCCAGCTGAACCATGACCTCGACGCCATTCGCCGCGAAGACCTCGAGAGCGGTGGCCAGCGCCGCCTCCGACAGCGCGTGTGTGTCCATTCCGAGGAAGAGGGGCCCGTCGATGCCGCTGGCCCGCCGGTGCTCGCAGATGGCCTGGCTCGTGGCGAGGATGTGCCCTTCGTTGAAGGTCCCCTTGAAGGACGACCCGCGGTGGCCCGAGGTGCCGAAGGCCACCCTCTGGGCGGGCTTCGAGATGTCGGGCTCGAGCGTGTAGTAGGTCGACACGAGCCGGGGAACGTTGACGAGGACGGAGCGGGGCGCCGGTTGCCCCGCTCGCTCATGAAGCGCCATTGGTGAACCTCCGAGTCTGCCGTCTCACGACCCCATCCTCGCGCGGGTCCGGGCCGGCGTCCAGCGCTTTCCGGCCCCCTTCTCGCGTCACCTCCACTGCCAGGGAAGCTCGTGCTCGGCCAGCGGAAGCTCGATGCGGTTCGTGGCCGCGCTGTAGCTTTGTTCAAGGCGATTCCGGAAGGGGCTCAACGCGACCTCGACGGAAGGGGGCAGGCCGTCCTGCCACAGCACCCGTCCCGGGTCCACCTCCAGGCGGTGGAGCTCGTGCTCGAGCTTCGAGCGCCAGGTCTCCCCGTCGCCCGCCTCAGCACCCGGCTCCAGGGACTCGACCTGGGCACGCACCATCGCGAGGGTGTAGCGCCGGTAGCGGCGTCGCACCGCCCGCGCGCTGAAGAGGCCACCGTCGTCGAAGGCTCCGACGCGGACGCCACCCGGCTGCTTCCCGGTCTCGGGGCCGTCTCCCGGGGTGTGTCCCAGCCCGGAGTAGTACGCCAGAGTGTAGATGTAGACGTATTCGCCCGCGCTCATCCGCCGCTCGAGCAGGGCGCGGTTCCGGGCCTGCAGGTAGGTGCCGATGCCGTCGATAAGATCCCCGAGGGCCCCGAGCCCCGCGCGGATCTTCCCGACCACGGCGCCGTCTTCCGCGAGCTCCGGAGTGGGAAGCGCGGCCATCGCCGCCTCGACCCCGGCCCGGTCTCCCGCCACGCCCTCCCGGACGGCGAGGAAGACCTCGAGCCGGTCCGGGGGGGGAGCGCCGTCGGGAGGGGGCACGTACTCCCCCACGTTGCCCATCTCGGCGGTCAGCGCCTCGTAGCTCGACCCGGCCTTCTCGATTCCCCGGAACGTGTGCTTGAGGAACAGGGCGGCGCCGACACAGGAACCGATTCCCACGAGGAGTAGGACGCCGCAGCCGATGCCACAGCCGAGGAGCCACTTCCGGCCGGTGGTCACGATCCGAGATCTCCGTTCGCCGCGGTCGCTGTGCTCACTGACCCGTCCCCGCGAACACCTCGAGCGGATTGCACATGGGGCTGTAGCTACGTACGAGGCGGGCCCGGTAGGGTGCCAGAGACTCTTCGATCACCGGGGGCAGCCCGTCCCGCCACGGGATCCGGAAGCCGTCCTTCTCCATCGCCGCGATCTCTGCCGAAAGCTGCTGACGCCACGGGTCCGACTCCGCGAGATGACGGCTCGCGTCCAGGGCCGCGAGCTGGCGGCGCAGCACCGGAAGCAGCTGCTCGTTCAGCCGGGTGAGGATCATCTCGCGTCGCTCCTCCCGGACGTCGAACTCGTCCCGCCCGCCCTGGCGCTGCTGGCCTCCGTCCTCGTCGTCGCCGACGAGCGGGAAGCCCGGGCCGTCCGCGGGAGACCTGCCGAGCCAGGAGAAGTAGGCCAGCGAGTAGATGTAGAGGTACTCGCCCGTTCCCATTCCGGCTTCGAGGAGGGCCTCTCCGCGAGCTCCTACGAAGGCGATCGCCTGGGGCACGAGGGTCGTCCCCGCCTCGACCTTCATCGCGGCCGTCCCCCAGCCCAGCAGCCGACCCAGCAGTCCCGGGACCTGCGCCGCGCCCGAATCGCCGGAGGAGAGGAGCGCGAGAGCGCCCTCGGTTTCGTTCCGGGCCTGCGCCATCAGGTCCCGGGCACGGAGAAAGGCCTCCACGCGCTCGGGGGCCAGGGCACCATCGGGTTCCGGCACGAAGTCGGAGATCTCGCCATGCCGCTCGTGCACCTGCTTCATCACGGCTTCGGCCTTCTGGGCGTTCTCCACCACGCTCCTGATGAGGATGTAGCCGCCCCAGGAGACGAGGCCGAGCACGAGCGCCAGCGCGCCGCAGCCACAGCCACAGCCTTTCGTCCATTTGCCCGCCGTGCTCATTCCCGCGATCGTGCCTCAGGGGGGGTCGTCTGCCGGACCCCGGAAGTGTACGTCAAGGGCGCCGATCCCCGAGACATTGGCCCCGGACGTCGGGTGCGGCCGAACGAATAGGATTGATGAACGGGTTCGAGCCGTGCGGCGTGGACCAGGCCTCCCGCCAGCCGTCAGTCGTACGTCAGCGCACGCACGACGTTGATGCGCGTGGCCCGGTGGGCCGGGATCGCGCAGGCCACCAGGGCGACCACCGCGAGGAGCGTTGCCACGGACCCGAACACCCCCGGATCCAGCGACGACACGCCGTGGAGCTGGCCCTCGATGAATCGACGCATCCCCAGCGCCCCGGCGACGCCGACACCCAGCCCGATGACGACGAGCCGCAGCCCGTCCTTGAGGACGAGCCGAAGCACACCCGCCGGGTCGCTGCCCAGAGCGACGCGAATGCCGATCTCCCGGGTGCGGAGCTGCACCATGTAGGCGAGCACACCATAGATCCCGACTGCAGCCAGAAGCAGGGCCACGGCGCTGAAACCCACCGAGAGCACCATGGCGGTGCGGCGTTCGGTGAGGGAGCCGTCGATCCGCTCAGGCATGGTGCGGATGTCGTAGAGGGGCAGCTCGGGGTCGAGTCTGGCGATCACCCTGCGCACGGGCCCGAACAGCGCCCGCGTGTCGCCCGTGGTCTTGATGGCGAGATTGACCACCCTCCGCGGCGACTGCGCGAGGGGGAAGTAGTAGGCCCCGGTCGCGTCGCGCTGGGACGTGAGGCTACGCATCTGGATTGACTCGACGATGCCGACGACGTCGTAGTGGGTGGCGTTCTCGGGTTTGTTGATGTCCTCCGCGCTGTTCGGCGACCACATTCGACCGCCCACCGCGTTCCCCTCGGGCCAGAAGCGCTGGGCGAGGCGCTCGTCGACGATGATCACTCGACGCGACGACTCGACGTCCCGTGCGTCGAAGGGACGTCCCTCGAGAATTCGCATCCCCATGGCCTCGAAGTAGCCGGGGCTCACGCTTTGCTGCGTGGGAGAGATCACCGACTCCCCCGGACGCATGACGTACCCTTCGGCGAAGATCACGCTGTCCGAGAAGCTGAAGCCGAACGGGATGTGGCTGGTGAGGCCCGCTGCCTCGACGCCGGGAAGGGCCCGGAGTGGCTCCAGACAGTCCCGGGCGAAGGCGCGGAGGTCCGCCTCCTCGGGGTAGCGGCTGTCCGGGAGGGACACCGAGCCGGTGAGTACCCCCTGGGGCTCGAAGCCGGGATCGATGGCCAGCAGCTCGCGGAAGCTCGCGAGGAGCAGGCCGGCGCCCACCAGGAGGACCAGGGCCAGGGCGATCTGCGCCGAAACGAGCCCCTTGCGCAGCGCGTGCGTTCCGCGGCCCGCCGTCGAGCTGCGGCCCTCCTCCGACAGGACCGAGGAGAGGCGAACCCGGAGGATGCTGGCCACGGGGATGAGGGCCATCAGCACCCCTACCACGAGGGTCAGGGCGCCGGTGAAGGCGACGGTCGTGAGGTCGAGTCGGATCTGGCCGCCCCTCGGGAGCCCGGGCACATCCAGGTGGTCGAGCGCCACCAGCCCGGCCTGGCCCACCAGCAGGCCGAGGATGCCCCCAAGAACGGTGAAGAGAACCGTCTCCGTCAACAGCTGGCGGACCAGGCGACCCCGGGTCGCGCCGACGGCGGATCGGGTGGCCATCTCCTTGACCCGGCCCGTGGTCCGAACCAGGAGCAGGTTGGCGACGTTCACGCAGCCGATGAGCAGCACAAAGGCCACCCCGCCCCAGAGCAGGTAGAGGTTGTCACGCACGTCGCGGACCAGGTCGTCCTGGAGGAAGTGAAGGGGCGTGTGGAAGCCGGCATCGATCAGCAGCGCCTTGAGCTCGGGGAACCGGTCCATGTTGGCTGCGTTGAGGGCGTCGATCTGCGTTTGCGCCTGCTCGATCGTCACCCCGTCCCGGAGCCGAGCGACCATGTCGTAGTTGTTGCTGTGGTACTGCTGTCGCTGCTCCGGGGAGAAAGACAGCGGGGTCCACAGGCGCACGCCCTCGTCGAGAAAGACGAAGCCCTCCGGCAGGATGCCGACGATGGTGCGGGCGCGGCCGTCCACGCGGAGGTCGCGGCCGAGGACGGAGGGTTCTCCCCCGAACAGCTCCTGCCACAGCCCGTAGCTGAGGACGACCACCTCGCCCTGGCCCGGCTCGCCTTCGTCCTCGGTGAAGGTGCGCCCGAGGGCCGTGTCGGCCCCGATCAAGGGGAACAAGGACGGGGTGACCTCGCGGGTCCGGATGCGTCGAGGGACGCCGTCGATCTCGATGCTTCGGCCCCGGAAGCGAAAGGCGGCGACCTCCTCGAAGACGTCCTTCATGGCCCGCCGATCGTAGAAATCGGGGGCGCCGTTGCCGCCGCGCACGTCCCCTCCCACGCCGGCGCCAGGGTAGGCGTTCCACATCGTCACGATTCGTCCGGGATCGGACAGGGGCAACGGCTGGAGGATCACCGAGTTCACGACGCTGAAGATCGTCGCGTTGGCGCCCAGGCAGAGGGCGAGGGTGAGAATGGCGGCGGCCACGAAGCTCTTCTGTCGTGAGATCTGGCGCAGGGCGAATCGGACGTCCTGGATCAGCGAGTGCATCGGGAGCCTCCGGGGTCGGCCGGCCACCGCCTGTCCCT
>JAJDNV010000005.1 GCA_022340545.1 Acidobacteriota bacterium
CCTGCCTGGGCAGGGGTGTGGGTGCGCACGCGCAAGCGGGTTCGGAACACAGCGTGGTGACACGAGATCAGCTCCGGGCCCGGGTTCGAAAGGTGGTGTATCGGACGCTCGGCCGTGCCGAGCCGGGCGAAGCCAGGCCGCGATCGGGGCCCGGCGGCGATCCGAGCGACACCAGGCCAGGATCGCCGCTCCTCACGGAGCGCGACGTTCGCGACCTTCCCGTCGACTCGGAGCTCGAGGTCGCAGCGGGCCTGATCATCACCCCTCTGGCTCGGCAGATGGCTACGAAGCGCCGGGTGAGGCTCGTGCCGCAGCAGGGCGGAGCCCCGTCGCGCGCCACGGCGGAGCCCCGACCCTCCTCGCCACCTCGCTCCGCCACCCGGTCGGTGGCGATTGGCGCCGACCATGGCGGCTATCCGCTCAAGGAGGCCCTCAAGAGCTTCCTCGCGCAGCTCGGGCACGAAGTGATCGATTGCGGGACGAACAGCACCGAGTCGGTGGACTACCCGGACTTCGCGCTGGCGGTGGCGGAGCTCGTCGCGCAGGGGCGTGTCGAACGCGGCATCCTCATCGATGGAGCCGGCATCGGCTCCTGCATGGCCGCCAACAAGGTGCCGGGTGTGCGGGCGGCCATGTGCTACGACGAGTCCACCGCCCTCAACAGCCGCGAGCACAACGACGCCAACGTCCTCACGCTCGGGGCCGGTTTCCTGGGGGAGAGCCTGGCCCGACAGATCGTGAAGACCTGGCTCGCCAGCCCCTTCGGCGCCGGGCGCCACGCGCGCCGAGTGGACAAGATCAAGGCGATCGAACGCCGTTTCACGCGGGAGAGATGAGCGAACCACGCCCATGGGGCGCCGTGACTGAGAGCCACTCATGAGACACATCGACGACCAGGAGCTCGAGCGCCTCATCGAGGAGGTCACCCGCGAGGTGCTGGTCCTCCTGGAAGAAGGCCCGGGGCCCAAGGGCCCCTCCGGAGCGACTCCGCTCTCCGCCGACAACTTCGCGTCCCGCGTGCAGCCGGTGCTCAGCGCGGGAGCGGATCGTCTGGGGACGACCCTCGGCGTGGCGCCCACGGACGGGACCCTGGCTCACACGATCGACCACACGCTGCTCAAGCCCGACGCCACACAGGACCAGATCGCGCAGCTCTGCTTCGAGGCTCGCAAGCACGGGTTCGCCTCGGTGTGCGTCAACCCCGCCCAGGTGAAGCTCTGCGCGGAGCTGCTCAAGGACAGCGGGATCCCCGTCTGCACCGTGGTCGGCTTTCCCCTCGGGGCGACGTCCACCGAGGTCAAGGTGTTCGAGGCCCAACAGGCCATCCGCGAGGGGGCCATCGAGCTGGATATGGTCATCAACGTGGGGGCGTTGAAGTCGCGCGACTACGAGCTCGTCGAGCGGGACATCGCCTCGCTCGCGCGGGCCTGCCACGCCGGGAACGCGATCCTCAAGGTGATCATCGAGGCCGCCCTGCTCACCGACGAGGAGAAGGTTGCCGCCTGCCAGCTGGCGAAGGTCGCGGGCGCGGACTTCGTCAAGACCTCGACCGGCTTCGGCCCCGGAGGCGCGACCGCCGAGGACGTCGCCCTCATGCGGCGCGTGGTCGGACCGTCGATGGGGGTGAAGGCCGCGGGCGGCATCCGCAGCCACGCCGATGCCCAGAAGATGATCGCGGCGGGGGCGAGCCGCATCGGGGCGAGCGCGAGCGTGAAGATCCTGCAGGAAGCGGAGAAGTAGGCCCGGAAGGGCGAGGTGGGCTGATGCTGGACGACGCCCAGATCGAGTCGGTCATCCGCCAGGTGATGGCGGAGCTCAAGCAGGGGGAGCGCCGTCCGCACGCCCCGCTGCCGAAGATGGACGCCCGGCAGCCGTCGGCCCCCGCCCACCCCCTCCGCCACGGCGACAACCTCTTTCCCGACGTCGACGCGGCGGTGGCCGCGGCGCGTCAGGCCTTCGAGCAGCTGATGGCGCTGCCTCTCGACCTTCGCGAGCAGATGATCAGCCACATGCGCCGAGCGGCGAGGGAGAACGCGCAGCTCCTCGCCCGCGAGGCCTGGGAGGAGACCGGCCTCGGTCGGCTCGAGGACAAGATCCAGAAGAACCTGCTGAACGCCGACAAGGTCCCCGGGACGGAGGTCCTCGTCCCCACCTCCTGGACCGGCGACCACGGGCTCACCCTGGTCGAGTACGCGCCGTTCGGCGTCATCGGCGCCATCATCCCCAGCACGAACCCCACATCCACCGTGATCGGCAACGGCCTGGCCATGGTGGCCGCGGGCAACGCCGTCGTCTTCAACGCCCATCCCGGTGCCAAGGCGTGCTCGAACCACACGGTCCAGCTCCTGAACGACGCCATCGTCGAGGCGGGCGGACCCGCCAACCTGGTCTGTGCGGTCGCGGAGCCGACGATCGAGACCGCCCAGCAGCTCATGAAGCACCGCGGGGTCCGCCTGCTCACGGTGACGGGGGGGGCGGGGGTCGTTCAGGCGGCGATGCAGAGCGGGAAGCGAGCGATCTGTGCCGGGCCCGGCAACCCGCCGGTCGTCGTCGACGAGACCGCGGACATCGAGGCCGCGGGACAGGGGATCGTCCGTGGGGGCTCGTTCGACAACAACATCGTCTGCATCGACGAGAAGGAGGCCTTCGTCGTGGACTCCGTCGCCGACGATCTAAAGCGGGCGATGGTGGCCCACG
This sequence comes from Acidobacteriota bacterium, assembly GCA_022340545.1. Taxonomy (GTDB): domain Bacteria; phylum Acidobacteriota; class Vicinamibacteria; order Fen-336; family Fen-336; genus JAJDNS01. The sequence continues at coordinate 2,698 of JAJDNV010000005.1, forward strand.
GCGCGCTGGAGATCGACTCGGGCCAGCTCGAGAGACTGATGAACGCCATCTTCGTCAAGGTCCCCCCGCCCGGCAAGCCCGGTGCGATGAACAGGGACTTCGTTGGCAAGAACGCCAGCGTCCTGCTCGAGGAGATCGGCGTCACCGCGGGAGACGAGATCCGTCAGGTGCTGGTCGAGGTCGATCGCGACCACCCGCTGGTGCTCTCCGAGCAGATGATGCCGATCATGCCGCTCGTGCGCGTCTCGAGCGCCGACGAGGGCATCGACCTCGCCAGGAAGGTTGAGCACGGCTTCCGGCACACCGCGGTGATGTACTCGAAGAACCTCGACCATCTGAGCCGCATGGCGCGGGTGATGGACGTCAGCGTCTTCGTCAAGAACGCGCCGGCGCTCGCGGGCCTGGGCTATGGCGGCGAGGGCTTCTGCTCCTTCACCATCGCCAGCCCCACCGGAGAGGGGATGACCCACCCGGCCAGCTTCAGCCGCAGCCGTCGCTGCACCCTCAAGGACGCCTTCCGGATCGTGTGACCGGGAGGCGTCCCGCAGGGTAGCTGGCCCACCCCGGGCGATCCGCTAAACTGGTATCAAGGTCACCACAAGGATGCACCGCGCTCGATGCGGGCCCGTCGTGCCCGCGTTCCGGTGCGGGCAGGGGAGGCGGGATGCTCACGTTGCGGCCGGCGGGGGAGAGGGGACGCACGAACTGGGGCTGGCTGGACAGCCGGCACACGTTCTCGTTCGGCGAGTACTTTGACCGGCAGCACATGGGCTTCCGCTCGCTCCGTGTCATCAACGACGACCGGGTGGCGCCGGGGCGTGGCTTCGGCACCCACGGCCACCGGGACATGGAGATCCTCTCCTACGTCCTGGAGGGCGGGCTCGAGCACAAGGACTCCATGGGGACGGGGTCCGTCATCCGGCCGGGAGAGATCCAGTTCATGCGGGCCGGCACCGGAGTCACCCACAGCGAGCACAACCATTCGAAGACCGACCCCGTGCACTTCCTCCAGATCTGGGTGGTCCCGGCCGAGGAGGGCCTGCCGCCGGCCTACGACCAACGTCCGGTCGGCCGGGAGAAGGCACGGGAGGGATGGGTCACCCTGGCCTCCGGCGATCCCGGGACGGACGCGATCCGGCTGGCTCAGGATGTCCGCTTGCGCGTGACGGTGCTCCCCGAGGGCGAGATTCGGGCTCTCGAGATCGATCCCGGGCGCCACGTCTGGATCCACGTCGTCCAGGGTGCGACGTCGGTCAATGGCTCCCCTCTCGTGGAGGGAGACGGGGTGCAGGTGAGCGGCGAGCCGGGCCTGACCTTCGAGGGGGGAGACGCGGAGCTGCTGGCGTTCGACCTGGCCTGAGGTCACGACCTTGACCACGAAGTACGACGCCATCGTCATCGGAACGGGGGAGGCCGGGCCATCCCTGGTGGGACGACTCGCCGGAGCCGGGATGAGGGTGGCCGTCGTGAAGCGCATCTTTATTTAGCGTCGGCGGCCGGGCCCTCCAGCCTCCGGGCTTCGAATGCAACGAGCGCGCTCACGAACTCGACGATGATGGACGTGGACGTCGTGCCCGAGCACCTCATCATCGTCGGGGGCAGCTCACTTCGACGGGGTGCCGGCCTTCGTGCGGGTCCGGACGGAGTACAGCCCGGTCCGGGCAGTGATGAACAGCGTCTGGCGGTCGGGACCGCAGAAGCTCACGTTCGCGGGCCGCTCGGGAACCTCGATGTCCGCGATCTGGTTCCCGGAGGGGTCGAAGACCAGGACCCCGCCGCGGGTGAGATAGACGTTCCCCTCGTTGTCGAGTGTCATTCCGTCCGAGCCCTGCTCGCAGAGGAGGGTCTTCCCGGCCAGCCGGCCGTCGGTCTGGATGTCGTAGCGCCAGGTCTGCCGCGCCCGGATGTCGGCCACGTAGAGCGTCTTTCCGTCCGGTGTGCCGATGATCCCGTTGGGCTGGGTGAGGTCGTCGGTCACCTGCACGAGGGCGTCGGCTCCAGGGGCCAGGTAGTAGACGTGCTGGCCCTCCTGCGGCGGCTCCTCGTGCGTCCACCAGGGTCGCTTGTAGAAGGGGTCGGTGAAGTACATCCCTCCGTTCGGGTGGACCCACACGTCGTTGGGTCCGTTCAGGGCGCGGCCCGCGTGCCCTTTCCACAGCACGGTGTGCGTCCCGTCAGCCGAGATGGCCCATAGCTCGTTCTTCTCGTCGGCGCACGCGACGAGGGTGCCGTCCGCAGCGAAGTACATCCCGTTCGAGCGGCCAGCCGGCTGAAGGAAGGTGGTGAGCTCGCCATCCGCGCTCCACTTCATGATCCGGTCGTTGGGCTGGTCCGTGAAGAAGAGGTTCCCGTCAGCATCACAGGTGGGCCCCTCGGTGAACTCGAAGCCGCCGGCAACCTTCTGGACCGTTGCCCCGGGGGCGAGGACGCCCACCTCTGCGGCACTGGACAACGGCGTCCCCAGCATGCCCAGGCCCATCATCGTCGCCGTCAGTCTCCTGACCATGGCTTGCCCTCCGTTTCCCGCCTCATCCTATCGCAGCCTCCCGTGGTCGGAGTCGCACGACCGTGCTAGATTCGCGGCAGGCCACCATGAGCCCTCTCCCCGCCGACGGCGTCGCCGTCGAGATCGTTCACCCCGGCGGACCGGAGGTCCTTCGGCCCACTCGCCGGCCGGTGTCGCGCCCCGGGCCCGGGGAGGTCCTTCTGCGCGTGACCGCGGCCGGGGTCAACCGCCCGGATTTGCTCCAGCG
>JAJDNV010000155.1 GCA_022340545.1 Acidobacteriota bacterium
CCTCGAGACGGAGAAGAGTCTCAACATGGACTTCCTCGCCACCTACCTCGTGGATCCCTGGACCGCGGTCTACGTCGGCTACAACAACAACCAGAACAGCTTCCGGCTCGTACAGGACGAGAGGACCTCCGAGCTGGTCCCGGGCTATCGCATCGGACCGGACAGCTGGCAGTTCTTCGTGAAGATCTCGTATCTCTTGCGCTTCTGAGGAAGTGCGCCGGAGGCCGGCGGTTTGACATCTCTTCACTTCGCCGGAAGGCATCCCTCCGGTAGGCTTGCCGGGTCACTCACCGCCAAGCAGACAATCCCAGCGGTCGAACGGAGGCGCACGGCCGTCCGGTCCCCCGTGTTCGTCTGCCGGGGAGATGAGTGACGAGGAGGAGACAGCAGCATGACGCGGATGAAGGCCAGCGATTTCGATCGAGAGGTCCTCGATCTGTTCGACGGGTACGTTCACGGGGACATCAGCCGCCGCGAGTTCCTGGATCGCGCGAAGGTGTACGCCGTTGGCGGTGTCACCGCCGCCGCGCTCCTGGAGAGCCTGAGCCCGAAGTACGCCGAGGCTCAGCAGGTCGCGCCGGACGACGAGCGCCTCGAGACGGGCTACGTGGAGTACGACTCACCCCAGGGCTACGGAAAGGTCAAGGGCCTTCTCGCCCGCCCGGCGGGGAACGGCAAGCTCCCGGGGGTCGTCGTCATCCACGAGAATCGCGGCCTGAACCCGTACATCGAGGACGTGTGCCGACGCACCGCCCTCGCCGGCTACCTGGCCCTCGCCCCCGATGGGCTCACGTCGCTCGGGGGCTATCCGGGCACGGACGACGAAGGCCGGGCGATGCAGCGGAAGCTCGACAGCGAGAAGATCCTCGAGGACTTCGTGGCGGGGGTGAAGTACCTGCAGTCCCACCCCGACTGCACCGGTCGGGTGGGCTGCGTGGGCTTCTGCTTCGGCGGCTGGGTGGCGAACATGCTGGCCGTGCGCGTCCCCGATCTGGCCGCCGCGGCTCCTTTCTATGGCCGGCAGCCCTCGGCGGAGGACGTCGCGAAGATCAAGGCCCCTCTGCTGCTGCAGTACGCGGGCAACGACGAGAGGGTCAACGCCGGGTGGCCGGCCTATGAAGAGGCCCTGAAGGCCAACGGTGTCGACTACACGGCGTACGTCTACCCGGACGTGAACCACGGGTTTCACAACGACACGACGCCGCGGTACGACGAAGAGGCGGCGAAGCTGGCCTGGCAGCGGACGCTGGCGTTCTTCGCGGAGCACCTGCGGTGAGGATGGGACCGGGTTGTCGGGGCGCCGGTGATCAGGCCCCGGGTGACGTCGGCGGGGGCGGCGGCTAGTGGAGTAGCCGGTTGGCCCAGTCGATGAAGAAGCTCATGTTGGAGCGATCCTCGTGCCCGCCGTCGTGCTGGCGCCAGGCGAGCTCGCCGTCGAGCAGGCCCGCGTTGACGGGCGGCATCTTCGCCACGCGGTAGTCGTCGGCCACGCCGAGATCCCTGGCCCCGAGGAGACGAAAGACCGCACCCGCCGCCACCGTGGCCATGTAGCTGCCCTGCTGGTCCAGCCAGTGGGCGTCGCCTCTCTCCGGGACGCCGTAGCTGATGAAGGTCGGGCGAGGGGCGCACAGCGCGATGAGCTCGTGCGCGTCGACCGGGATGTCGTTCGCGTTCCTGCTCCCGAAGGAGGCCTCGGCGGCGCCGTACTTCAGGAAGTTGCCGGCCATCCAGTGGTATTCGCCAGGTCCGGTGAGGTTCTCCACCGCCTCCCCGAAGTTGCGGCGGTGCGGCTTGGCGCCGCCCTCTCCGGACGAGCCCACGAGGACGACGGCGAAACGGGGCTCGAAGGCCATGGTGACGAGGGCGGCCTTGCCGTAGCGCGAGACTCCTTCGATGCCCACTCGCCTGGCGTCGACCGCGGGCAGCGTCTCGAGGTAGTCGAGCGCCCGGGCCGCGCCCCACGCCCAGGCACGCAGCGATCCCCACTGCTCGGGTGTGCGGCGCTTCCCCGTGTTGGTGAGGCCGATGATGCCCGCGGTGAGGCCGGCGCCGCTATCGGCCTGGATGCTGGCGGTGCTCAGCGACACGTAGCCCCAGCCGGCGGCGATGAGCTGCTCGGTGGAGGGCGGCGCGGCGGGCTCCCGGGCGCCCGGAAACCGCCACACCGGCTCGTCGGGCATGTTGCCCCGGCCGAACATGATGAGGACCGGAACCGGCCGCTTCGCACGGACCGGCACGACCACCGCCATCTTGATGTCGACCGCGATCGCGGGATGAGCGGAGTTATCGACGTGCCCGAGCACCCGCCGGGCCAGAACCGGCTGGCCACCGACGGCCGTCTCCACGGTCTCGGTCACCTCCCACGTGACCTTTGGGACGTCGGCGGGCACACGGCCATAGACCTCACGCTCGAAGTCCTCGACGATCTCGGGACGCCGCTCCCGCCACCACATCTCCGCGGTCGTGACCTTGCGACCGTCCTTCAGGGTCAGGACGTCCGGCCAGTCCGGGTAGGGATTGGCCTTGGCGGGGTCGTAGTTCGGGGCGTCGGGCTCACCGGCCTTGGCCCGCCCGTTGAAGCCAGGCCGAAGCCTCGTGATGCCCAGCTGCCTCATCATGTCGGCGTGGTCTTCGCGCGCGAGCCGGTCGCGCCGGGCCCGCTCCTCGGGGCTGAGCCGGAACGGGTTCGCCGGCGCGGCCTTGGCCGCCGGCGCGTTGGACGGGGGCTTTTCATCCGTGTCTTGAGGGAATGCGCGACCGGGACCGCCGGTCAACAAGAGGGCGAGACTCGCGACGGCGACGGAACCATGAACTGTGAGACTCCAACGTATCTTCTTCACTTTCACTCCGCTCCTGTGGGGTTCTCTCTTGCCGATCGACAGGGGCCTCCGAGATGCCCTGGAGACCAGCCGGGAGCCACGTTCGTTGGGGGATCCCGTGGTCAGTTCGATTGGCCGGCATCCAGCCTGAGAAAGCGGGCCGCGTTGTTGTAGAGGATGTCGCGCTTCTGTTTCGGCGTCAGGTAGTCGGCGTTCTGGATGAGGCTGATGGAATAGGTCATCAGCTTGGGCCAGGCCATCTGGTCGGTGCCGAACATCACCCGGTCTTCGAAGCCAGCATCGACGAGTCGCTCGATGTACCGATTGACTTCCTTCAGCGGATAGCTCCAGATGAGACCCGCGACGTCGACGTAGACGTGGGAGCTCGCCTGCAGGAGCGTGAGCATATTGTCGATCATCGGGTACCCGGCGTGCATGACCTGAACGCGCAGCTTGGGGTGACGCGCGAGGAGGTCTTCCAGCAGCAGCGGATTCCCCATCGACCCGCGGAACTTGGGCATGGCGATGTTGGCGCGCCCGGATCCACCCGTCCCCATGTGGATGGCGACCGGGACATCGAGCTCTTCCGCGAGGGCGAAGTACTTGTCGACGGACACGTCGCTCGGCGAGAGGCCCTCGTACTGCAGGCCGATCTCGCCCATGACCTTGAATCCGTTCTCTGTGAAGGCCTTGCGCAGATCTTCGAGGGGGACACGTGCCCCCGGTTGGAGTCCCTGGCTGAAGCTGGTGCCGGGAATGACCCGGTCGGGGGCCGCGTCGCGCCACTTCTGCACGCTCTCGGGATCGCCGAAGACCACTGCCGTCACGTTGAGTCGTTCCATCTCGGCGACCAGGTCCTTGATGTACTCCCCTTTGGCCGAGGGATAGAGCTTCGGCGTGCACTCCTCCTGGACCCAGCCGAACGGTGCTTCCTGAGTGCTGGGATCCGAGGCGGTGAAGGCCGACGTGTTCGGGCACATGGGTCCCAGCCCGGGAAACGATTCGTCCATGGCGTGATGGTGGACATCAATCACCGGAGGAACGTCCGCGCTGGTGTTCTGGGCAAGAGACCGGCCCGGCGACACCAGCAAGACGCCCAGACCAACGACCGACAGCAATCCTGGTCTCCAACGATGAAGCGCCATGTGAGCCTCCTCTCGTCCAGCGTCCCTGCTATTGGTGGTGCAGCGACCGGCACCGCGGACCGCCACAGTATGTCATTGAAGCGATGTCGGATCCCGCCCCCACCAGGTTGTCGCCGGTCCCCACATCCGCCCCAGGTGGCGGCACGCGTTTGCCGGTTCGGCGCCGCTTGCCGAGCGGCTCGACCGAACCATCTGCCGCTACGCTGGAATCTGGGACATACTCTGGCCCGAATCCGACGTCACCGCTCGCCCTCGGAGGCCCGCCATGACCCATCCCTACCTCGATCCCCATCGGTCCACGGAAGAGCGCGCGAGTGACCTCCTCGGCCGCATGACGCTCGAGGAGAAGGCGGCGCAGATGCACGCGCTGTGGCTGCTTCTCTCAGAGGACGGCGAGCACCGCCCGCGGCAGGACGACTTCACCGGGGGGACCGACCCGGCGGCGGTGAAGCAGGCCCTGCAGAACGGCCTCGGCCAGATCTCCCGACCCCTCGGCAGCCACGGGGTCGATCCGCGCGCCGGCGTCCGCGCCCTCAATCGGTTGCAGAAGCTCCTCGTCGAGGAGACCCGCCTCGGGATCCCCGCCATCGCCCACGAGGAATGCCTGGTCGGCCTCATGATCCGGGGCGCCACGATGTTCCCTTCGGCGCTGGCGTACGGGGCGACGTGGAATCCCGACCTCGTCGAGCGCCTGGCGCGGGCGATCGGGGCCGAGGCCCGCAGCGTGGGCTGTCACCAGGGCCTGGCGCCGGTCCTCGACGTCTCCCGGGACGTGCGTTGGGGCCGCACCGAGGAGACCTTCGGCGAGGACCCCTACCTCGTGGGCGTCCTCGGCACGCGCTTCGTCCGCGGGTGGCAGGGCGAGAAGCGCGACCTCCTCGCCACGCTCAAGCACTTCGCCGGCCACTCCTGGAGCGAGGGCGCGCGCAACCACGCCCCGGTGCACCTCGGCTGGCGGGAGCTCAACGACGTCTTCCTCCTGCCGTTCGAGATGGCGGTGGCGCAGGCCCACGCCGGCTCGATCATGCCCGCCTACCACGACATCGACAACGAGTCCGTCCACGCCTCGCGCCACCTGCTGACCCAGGTCCTGCGCGAGGACTGGGGCTTCGACGGCCTGATCGTGGCCGACTACATCGGCATCAGCCTCCTCTACCAGCACCACAATCTGGCCCGCGACCGCGCCGAGGCCGCGGCCCTCGCCTTCAATGCGGGGCTCGACATCGAGCTGCCGGCCGACGACTGCGTCGCCGCCCTCGGGGAAGCGGTCTCGCGCGGGCTGCTCTCGATGGAGACGATCGACATGATCGTGAAGCGGATCCTCGTGGAGAAGCTTCGGCTGGGCCTCTTCGAGCGTCCGTACGTGGACGAGGGGAGGATCGAGCTGCAGTCGCCCGCGACCGTCGCCCTCGCCCGGGAGGTGGCCCGCCAGTCGGTGGTCGTCCTCGAGAACCGGGGCGTGCTCCCCCTCGATCCCGCCGGCGGCCAGCGGGTGGCGCTCATCGGACCGACCGCGGACGATCCGCTCGCGCCGCTGTGCGGGTACAGCTTCCCCGCCCACCTCATCCTGAACGACGCGGGCGAGTCCGCCTCGCAGGTCGTGACGCCGCGCGCCGCGTTCGAGAAGGCCCTCGGGCCCGACCGAGTCGCGTACGCGCCGGGCTGCTTCATCATCGAGGAGCGCAAGTACGGCTCGCCGGTCTTTCCCGGCGACGTCGAGGAGAGCACCTCGCTCGACCAGCCCTCGCCCGTCTCGACGCGGACGGACCTCATCCCCGCCGCCGTCGAGTGCGCCCAGGGGGCCGACGTGGCCGTCGTGTGCGTCGGCGACCTCGCCGGCCTCTTCCAGACCGGCACCGTGGGAGAGGGCTCGGACACCGACTCGCTCGACCTGCCGGGTGTCCAACAGCAGCTCCTCGAGGCGGTGGTCGCCACTGGCACGCCGGTGGTGGTGGTTCTCACGAGCGGCCGCCCGTACAGCCTCGGGGGGCTCGAGGACCAGGTCGGCGCGTTCGTCTGGGCCTTCGCGGGCGGTCAGGAGGGGGGACCCGCCCTCGTCGATGTGTTGACCGGCGCCGCCGAGCCTTCGGGCCGTCTCTCCGTCTCCGTGCCGAAGAGCGTCGGAGCCGTGCCCTACTACTACAACCACAAGATGAAGAGCGCGGGCACGCCGATCGCCCGGCACTTCGGCACCCGTTACCCCTTCGGCTTCGGCCGGTCGTACACGTCGTTCGAGCTCGCCGACCTCGAGCTCGACGCCAGGGAGGTGGACACGGCCGGCGAGATCCGCCTGCGTTTCGCCGTCGGCAATACCGGCACACGGCAGGGCGTGGCGGTCCCCCAGCTCTACGTGCGCGACCTCCTCGCCTCGGTGGTGCGCCCGGTCAAGGAGCTGAAGGCCTTCGGGAGGGTCGAGCTCGCCCCCGGCGAGAGGGCACGGGTCGCCTTCACGGTCCCCGTCGACATGCTGAGCTTCACCGGCCTCGAAGGTCGGAGGATCGTCGAGCCGGGCGAGGTCGAGCTGCAGGTGGGCGTCTCGAGCGCGGACACCTGTCTGCGGGCGACCGTCACCCTGACGGGCGAGATCCGGACGCTCGGGCGCGGCTGGCGCATGGAGAGCCGTTGCACCGTCGTGCGCTGATGTGAGCGCACTTCGAGGGAAATCGTTGACAGACGCGCGGGGCGCCGGTATCGTCGCCGGCGTCCTGCGACCCGCCTCCCGCAGCCCTCACTGAAGGAGCCGCCATGACCACCCAGGGCGAGAAGCTCTCGATCCGCGAGAAGGTCGGATACGCCGTCGGCGACACCGCCTCGAACCTCTACTTCCAGACGTTCCTGCTCTTCATCCCCATCTTCTACACCGACGTGGTGGGCCTGCCGGCGGCGGCGGTGGCCACCATGTTCGCGGTGAGCCGGTTGTTCGACGCGGTCAACGACCCGTTCATGGGCACCGTCGCCGACCGGACCCAGACGCGGTGGGGCAAGTTCCGTCCCTACCTTCTCTGGATGGCGGTGCCGTTCGGGGTCGCTGGCTTCCTCGCCTTCAGCAGCCCCGACTTCGGGCCCACGGGCAAGCTCCTCTACGCATACCTCACCTACAACCTGCTGATGATCGCCTACACCGCCATCAACGTGCCCTACGCCGCGCTGATGGGGGTCATGACCTCGCACACCATGGAGCGGACCTCCCTCGCCGCATACCGCTTCGTGGGGGTCTTCACGGGACAGCTGATCATCCAGGGGGCGGCCCTGTGGATGGTCGGGTACTTCGGCCAGGGGGACGAGCGCGCAGGGTGGAAATGGACCATGGCCTGCATCGGGGTGTTGGCCATCGCGCTCTTCTGGGTCTGCTTCGCCAACACCCGGGAGCGGGTCTCCCCTCCGCCCGGGCAGAAGGGCGACCTGAGGCGCGACCTGCGGAACCTCCTCAACCGACCCTGGCTCCTGGTCGGCCTCGCCACCTTCTTCCAGCTCACCTTCATCGTGGCCCGCGGGTCCACGGTGGCCTACTACTTCAAGTACTTCGTCCAGGGCCAGGCCGTGTCCTTCCTCGGCTTCACCCGGGACCTGTCCTTCGAGGCCCTGACCTCGTTCTTCCTGGTCTCGGGCAGCATCGCCACGATCGTGGGGACCATGTTCTCGCGGTGGTTCGCCCAGCGCCTGGGCAAGGCCCGGGCCTACGTGGTCTTCCTCGCCGTCAGCGTCGTCTCCCAGGCGTCGTTCTTCTTCGCGGGGCCCGCGGACGTCGTCCTGATCTTCACCCTGAACCTGATCGGCCAGTTCGTCTGGGGGCCGGTGTCGGTCCTGCAGTGGGCCATGTACACTGACGTGGCCGATTACATGGAGTGGAAGAACGGTCGTCGGGCCACGGCCCTGGTGATGGCGGCGTCGCTCTTCATGCTCAAGCTGGGCCTGGCCGTGGGTGGGGCCTTCGTCGTCTGGATGCTTGGCGTCTACGGCTTCGAGGCCAACGTCGAGCAGTCGGCGGAGACTCTCCGGGGCATCCGCCTGCTCATGAGCGTCTTCCCGTCGCTCTTCGGGTTGGTGGCGGCGGGACTGATGGTCTTCTACCCGCTCAGCGAGAAGGTGATGGGCCAGGTCGAGCACGACCTGACCGCCCGCCGCGGGTAGCAGCATCATCGAGGCCTCCGGGCCGGAAGTGAAGACAATGACCGGGACTCGAACGATCACGGTGCTGATGGCGCTCGTCCTGGGGGGCAGGTTGGCCGGGACGCCGCTGGCCGCCGAGGAACCGGGTCTGAAGGATGCGGCACCCCCGGGAATGCTGATCGGCGTGGCCCTGGGCCGGAATCAGACCACCGGCCAGGATCCTCACGTCGAGGCGCTCGTGCCGCGTCACTTCAGCAGCCTCACCACCGAGAACGAGCTCAAGTGGGAGAGGGTGCACCCCGAGCCCGACCGCTACGATTTCAGCCCCGCCGACCGGGCCGTCGCCCTCGGCGAGAAGCACGGGATGGCGGTCATCGGGCACGTTCTCCTGTGGCACCAGCAGACCCCGGCGTGGGTCTTCGCGGGAGAGGACGGGAAGCCCCTGGACCGCGAGACGGCCCTGCGGCGCCTGGGCGCGCACATCCAGGCCGTGGCCGGGCGCTACAAGGGGCGCATCCGGGGCTGGGACGTCGTCAACGAGGCGGTGAACGACGACGGCACCATGCGCCAGACGCCGTGGCTCGAGGCCATCGGGGAGGACTACATCGCCCGGGCCTTCGAGCTCGCCCGCGAGGCCGACCCGGAGGCCGAGCTCTACTACAACGACTACAACGTCTACAAGCCCGAGAAGCGCGCGACGATCCTGAAGCTGGTCTCCCAGCTCCGGAGGGAGGGCCTGCGGGTGGACGGGGTGGGCGCCCAGGGCCACTGGCTGCTCGGGGACCCCTCCCTCGACCAGATCGAGGCCATGATCACCGACATCGCCGATGCCGGCTTCAAGGTGCTGATCTCGGAGCTGGACGTGGACCCGCTGCCCCGCGATTCGCGGATGTATGGGGCCGATCTTGCTCTCAAGACGCAGATGAGGGAGGAGACGAACATCTACGCGGACGGCCTGCCCCCCGAGAAACAGCAGGAGCTGGCGGAGTACTACGGCGGGGTCTTCCGGGCTTTCGTGAAGCACCACGACGACATTTCGCGGGTGACCTTCTGGGCGCTCACCGACGCCGACACCTGGCTGAACGGCTTCCCCATCCCGGGCCGGGTGAACCACCCGATGCTGTGGGACCGGGACGGCCGCCCGAAGCCGGCCTTCCAGGCGGTCCTCGGAGCCCTCCGGGCCCGCTGAGAGCCAATCGCCCGTCGGTCAAGTTGTGCCGACGGCGCACACCGGGTCCGTGGATCAGTTCAGGGCCAGGACGACCACCGACTTGGCGGGCAGCTTCACCTCCAGCGCGTCACCCTCGATCGTTGCACCGCTGAACGCCGTCGGCTGCACGGCGTTCGGCGCATCGAACGTGTTGTGAGCGTCCATCGCTGCGGCCGTCAGGACGCGCCCACTGACCGCCTCCGGCGCGAGCCCGGTCAGCTCCACGGTCAGGGTCACCGCCTGGGAGGGGCTGGTGTTCACGAGCGAGAGGTGGGTCGCCGAGCCATCGGCTGCACGCGTGGCCGACGCGCTCACCATCGGAATCCTCTCCTCGCCGAACACGTAGTCGGGAGACTCCAGCTCGAGCGGCAGGAACGTGCCGTTCTGGTGCACCTTGAACATCTCGAACACCCAGTACGTGGGCGTCCGCAGCATCTTCTCCTTGTCCGTGAGGATCATCGCCTGCAGGACGTTCACCGTCTGCGCGATGTTGGCCATGGTCACGCGGTCGGCGTGGCGGTGGAAGACATGAAAGTTGAGGGCCGCGACCAGCGCATCGCGCAGCGTGTTCTGCTGGTAGAGGAAGCCGGGCACGGAGCCGGGCTCCGGGTCGTACCACGTGCCCCACTCGTCGACCACCAGGCCGATCTTCTTGTCGGCCCAACGCCCGGGCCTGCGCTTGGCCTCCGCCTCGGCCTTGTCCATGATCTCGGCGTGCTTCGCGATCAGCTCGTCCATGCGCAGGGTGCGCTGCAGCGTCGAGAACCAGAGATCCTCGCCGAAGGCGGTCGCCGAGCCCTTCGTCCTCCAGTTGCCGGTGGGCACCGTGTAGTAGTGGAGCGAGAGACCGTCCATCCGTCGTCCCGCCACGCTCATCATGACCTCGGTCCACCTGTAGTCCTCGCCGCTGGCCCCGGCCGCGATGCGATAGATGGGCTTGCT
>JAJDNV010000027.1 GCA_022340545.1 Acidobacteriota bacterium
TCCTTGCCGGCCAGGAGCTCCTCCATGACCTCCTGGCAGGTGAGGAGCCGCTTCTCCTCCTTCGTCAGGGCGAAGGCGGGGGCGGCCGTCACCGCACAGAGCACGACGGCGCCGACGAGCCGCCGAGCGACGCGGCCGGCGGCAAGATGCAACGGATTGAATGAGCAGTCCATGTCCATATCTTACCGACCAGGCCACGCCATCTCGGCCCCTCCCGCACTACAATGACCCCGCGAGGGAAGCCGATGTCCCTCTCGCCGGGCGAGCGTCTCGGTCCGTACGAGGTCCTCGAGCCCATCGGGGCCGGGGGGATGGGTGAGGTTTATCGGGCCCGCGACACCCGCCTCGACCGCACCGTCGCCCTGAAGGTCCTTCCCACCGAGCTCGCCGCCGACCCCCAGCTGAAGGCCCGCTTCCAGCGCGAGGCCCGGGCCATCTCCGCCCTCGCCCATCCCAACATCTGCACCCTGCACGACGTCGGCGAGCAGGACGGCCGGACGTTCCTGGTCATGGAGCACCTCGTCGGAGAGACGCTGGCCGAGCGCCTCGAGAAAGGGGCCGTGCCCCTCGCGACCGCCCTGGAGATTGCGACGCAGATCGCGGACGCTCTCGCCGCCGCCCACAAGCAGGACATCGTCCACCGTGACCTCAAGCCCGGCAACGTCATGCTGACGAAAACGGGCGTGAAGCTCCTCGACTTCGGCCTGGCTCGGCTCGCCGCTCACGGGGAGCAGCCCGCGGTCGAGAGCCTGACCTCCGCGCCCACGAAACAGGCCCCGCTCACCGGGCAAGGGACGATCCTCGGCACCCTGCCCTACATGGCACCCGAGCAGGTCGAAGGGAAGCCCGCCGACGCACGCACGGATCTCTGGGCCCTCGGCACGATCCTCTACGAGATGCTCACCGGCCTCCGGGCCTTCGAGGCCTCGACCCCGGCGAGCCTCGTCGGGGCGATCATGGAGCGCGAGCCGGCGCCGCTCCGCGAGCGCCAGCCCCTCACCCCCCCATCTCTCGAGCGCCTCGTGCGGCGCTGTCTGGCCAAGGACCCCGAGGATCGCTGGGCCACGGCCCACGACGTCGCGGACGAGCTGCGCTGGATCGCCGAGACGGCCCCGGCGCCGACTGCGCAGGAAGGGCCCCGCCGCGGGCGAGGGAAGAGATCGGCTTGGGCCGTCGCCGGATTGCTCGCGACGGTCCTGCTCGGCGTGGGTGGTGTCTGGATCCTCCGACCGACTGCGGCGCCGCCACCCATCGTCCGCTCGCAACTCGACGTGCGGCCGGCGGAGCAGGTGAGGTCGGGTGGCCCGGCGGAGCTCGACCCGACGCCAGGTGGCGCGCTCCCGGCGCTGGCCTGGACGCCCGACGGCCGGGCGCTCGTGTTCGTCGGTTGGCGCGAGGGTGTCCGGCAGCTCTACGTGCGTGACCTGGGCGCGAGGGAGGCGCGTCCGCTCCCTGGGACCGAAGGTGCGCTGGCGCCAGTCGTCTCTCCGGACGGGGAGTGGGTGGCGTTCTGGGCCCGCGGGGCGCTCCGAAAGGTGCGGCTGACCGGCGGGCCCGCGGCGGTCGTCGCCGACGACACGGCGGGCCCACCGCTCGGGCTGAGCTGGGGGAGGAACGGTGAGCTGTTCCTGGGACATCGCGAGGGGTCCATCTGGCGAGCTTCGACCGGCGACGCATCGGAGCCCGTGACGGAGCGCCGCGATACAGAAGTCTCGCACAGCCTCCCGCATCTGCTTCCCGGAGGAGACGTGTTGCTCTTCACCGTGAGGAAACGGAAGCGGACCTGGGGAGGTGAAGTGATCGTCGCGCAGGTTCTGGCCACGGGGCAGCGAAAGGCTCTCCTCCACGATGCAACAGAGGCTCGCTACGTCCCGAGCGGCCACCTCGTCTTCCTGCGGCGGGGCACACTCTTCGCGGTGGCGTTCGATCGCGCGCGTCTCGAGATCTTGGGCGAGCCCGTACCTCTGCTCGACGGGGTGTCGCAGGCGCTCGTGGCCGGAAGCTCCTATCTCATAACCGGAGCCGGGCAGTTCGCCGTGGCCCCGAACGGTTCACTCGCCTATGTGAAGGGCGAAGTGCCGTCCTACCCGGAGACCCAGCCTGTCACCGTGGACCGCCAGGGTCGGGCGAGTGTGCTCGCGACCCCTCCGCGCCCCTACATCCCGGTCGTCCGGGTCTCGCCAGACGGGCGGCGCCTAGTGCTGGGTGTTACCGGCCTTGAGGAATGGTCTCTCTGGGTATTCGACATCGCGCGTGGAACGCTCGCGCGCGTGACCACGGGGCTGGAGGCGGACTGGCCGGGCTGGAGCACGGACGGCGAGCGCGTGGTCTTCCCCCTGCTGAGCGGCGGCGTCTGGCAGCTCGCATGGCAGCGGACCGGCGGGGCCGAGCCACCCGAGATCCTGGCACGGGACGTGGCGAGTCCGCCTTCCTGGACTCCGGACGGAAGGCGGTTTGCCTTCGTGAACGCAACGCGAGCGGGGGACCTCGACATCTGGGTCGGCACGCTCGAGGGCTCGCGAGCAACCCTCCGTCCCCTGCTTGAAACACCGCACGCCGAGCGCTGGCCGGAGGTCTCGCCGGACGGCCGCTGGCTGGCGCATGTCTCCGACGACTCCGGCCGCGACGAGGTGTACGTGCGGCCGTTCCCGGGGCCGGGGCCGCGGACGCAGGTGTCCGTCAGGGGGGGCATCAGCCCCGCGTGGAATCCCAGCGGCGGAGAGCTGTTCTTCGTGACGCCGCCCGACCCGGACGAGCCCGACGACCGCCACATGATGCTCGTCGAGGTCTCCACACACCCGGCGCTCCGCCTGGGGACGCCTCGCGCCCTGTTCCGCTTCTCGGCCACGGAGCAGTCGTTCATCGGGGCACCGTCCCGCTGCTACGACGTGTCGGCCGACGGACAGCGCTTCTACATCGTGCGCGGAAGGGGTTTCGAACCGTCACCTCCGGTGACCCACATCCAGCTCGTCCAGAACTGGCTGGAGGAGGTGAAGGCCCGCGTGCCGACGGGTCGGTAGACCTCAACTCTGTGCGCACCGAGT
>JAJDNV010000031.1 GCA_022340545.1 Acidobacteriota bacterium
ACGGAGAGCCGCGAACCAGGGGTCTGGAGCCCTGAAGCGTGCCTACCGGCGGGTGACGACCGCCACCCCGAGCAGCACCAGTGCCCCGCCGACGACCACCAGGGGCCGGACCGGCTCCTGGAAGAGGAGCGCGCCCACGATCACCGCGATGATGGGGATCGTGTAGGCAATGAGGGCCAACCGCGTGGCCGGGACGTGGGCCAGCATCCAGTAGTACGTGGTGAAGGTCACGCCGGATCCGAGCACCGCCAGGTAGAGGAGCGCCCCCACCGAGCGCAGGTCGAAGACGATCGTCGCCTGTCGTTCGTAGACCAAGGCCAGGGCCCCCACGATCGCGGCGGTGAGCAGCATGGGCACCGCGGTGAGCGAGAGCGGATGGATCCCCGCCCCCCACCGTTTGACCGCCACCGTGGCCACCGCCGAGACGAACGGCGAGAGGAGCATCACGAGCGCGACCTCCCGGGCGCCTGCGCCCCCGAGGAGGCGGAGGTCGTCGGAGAAGATGACGGCGACGCCGGCGAAGCCGAGCAGCACGCCGCCGGACGTCCCCCAACGGAGGCGCTCCCCGGGAAGGACGAAGTGCGCAATCACCGCCACCATCAGCGGGTAGGTGGCGAAGAGCACCGCGGTCAGCCCCGAGGGGATGTGCTGCTCGGCCCAGTAAACGATCGTGTAGGACGCGGTGAAGGAGAAGAGACCGTTCACCGCCCACAGCGCCAGCTCCGCCCCGCTCCAGCGGAAGCGCACTCCGAAACGCGGGACGAGGGCGAGGAGCAGCGCCCCCGCGATCGCGAAGCGCAGCGATACGCCGGTGAGGGGCGGGATGCCCTCGAGGCCCACGCGGATGACGGCCCAGGTCGTGCCCCAGATGAGGGTGAGCAGGAGGAAGGCCGCCCTCAGACGGGCCGAGCTGGGGGAGCTCACGGCGCCGGGATCTCCGCCTCGATTCGGCCCGGGCGCCTACCAGCGGCGCGGGGCGTCCCTCACACAGCGGACGGTGTCGCGGGCGATGAGGAGCTCCTCGTTGGTCGGGATGACCCAGAGCTGGACCCGCGACTTCTCGGTGGCGATGTCGCCTTCCTTGCGCCCCACCGTCGCCTTGTTCTTCTTCTTGTCGAGGGCGATCCCAAAGACGTCGAGATCGCGGCAGATCCGCTCGCGGACCTCGTGGGAGTTCTCGCCGATGCCGCCGGTGAAGACGATCGCGTCGGCTCCGTTCATCTGGGCGAGGTAGGCGCCGATGTAGAACTTCACCCGCTCACAGAAGATCTCGATCGCGAGGCGGGCCCGCCGATCCTGGTGGAGGCGCTCCTCCTCGAGCAGGTCCCGCATGTCGTTGGTGAGCCCCGAGATCCCGAGCAGGCCCGACTGCTTGTTGAGGAGCGCGTCCAGCTGATCCAGCGAGAAGCCCTCCTTGTGGTGGAGGAACTCGAGAATCGAGGGGTCGATGTTCCCTCCGCGCGTCCCCATCACCAGGCCCTCGAGAGGGGTCAGGCCCATCGAGGTGTTGATCGAGTTGCCCTTCTGGATGGCGCACGCGGAGCAGCCGTTGCCGAGGTGGATGGTGATGATGTTCGTGTCGTCGTACGCCTTCCCGGTGAGGATCCGGTAGCGGAAGGCCACGTAGCGGTGCGAGGTGCCGTGGAAGCCGTAGCGCCGCACCTTGTGGCGGACGTACAGCTGGTAGGGGATGGCGTACAGATACGACGTGTCCGGCATCGTGGAGTGGAACGAGGTGTCGAAGACCGCCACCTGGGGCACGCCCTGGCCCAGGATCTCGCGCGCCGCGTAGATCCCCTTGAGGTTGGCCGGGTTGTGGAGCGGGGCGAGGTCGATGCAGTCCTCGATCTGGTCCACGACCGCGTCGTCGATCGCCACCGACTTCGCGAACTTCTCTCCACCGTGAACGACGCGATGCCCGACGGCGGCGATGTCGCCGATCGAGTTCACCCCGGGCACGCTCGACTCTGACGACACCAGCCAGCGCAGGACCTTGTCGAGCGCAGCCCGGTGGTCGCGCAGGGGGGCGGTGGTCCGCTGGGGTGGCTGACCCTCGGCCCGCAGGTTGATGAGGGCCTCGCTGCCGATGCGCTCGATGACGCCCTGGGCCAGCGTCTTGTCGGCGTTCTTCTCGATGGCCTCGAGGTCGGTGTCGATGACCTGGAACTTGAGGGATGAGCTGCCGCTGTTGAGGACGAGGACAATCATGCCCCTATCCTAGCAGCGGACCCGGGCCCGCACCTTGAGTCAAAGGGCCCAGCCCCTACGGCAGAAAGGCCCGGGCTCCGAAGAGTCCGGGCCGTGCCTTCGACAACGTTTCGAGCTTCTAGATCTCGCCGGCCTGCGCGCTGAGCGTCGCCTGGGCCGGCCGAGGGGCGACCTCGGTGATGAGCTGACCCCGCGGAGCGTTGCCCACCGCGCTCGTCGTCTGACCGGTCAGGTTCGCGGCCAGGGCGCGGGCCGAGAGCGTGATGCGCACGCGGCGGATGAGCGTGTCGAAGTCGGTGGCGACGGCCTGACAGGTGTCGCCGCAGGCGGTTGTCGCGCTCGCACAGGAGATGGCCGAGGGCTCGTCGTGCCAGCCGGAGGCGTTCAGGTACTCGACCTGCAGATCCTCGACCCCGGAGGCGAGGACCTGCCACGAGCTCGAGCCGCCGCCCGGACCCGGGATGTTCCCCCCGCCAGCGGTCGAGCGCTCGAGGTTGGGCGTGCCGTCCGCGTCGATGTTGATGCGGTAGCGGATGGCCTGGCCCACCAGCATCCATTCCGGCGTCCAGCCGTTGAACCCCCCCGGGGGGTTCACGAGGGGGGCCTGACCAGGAGGGAAGTTCACGTGGCCATTCTTCGTTCCGGGGGGGGCGCTGGGGCACGAGGAGCTGGTGCCCGATCCCGGCTTCTCGGCCCAGCGCATGCCCCAGCAGCTGGCGTCTCCCAGGATCACGAGGGCGGGGAACTGGTAGCAGGGGCTCAGCAGCTGGAACGTCGTCGCCTGGACGCCGCTGGCCCCACACACGCCCAGGACGGGACACTCGGTCGCCGAGAAGGTCTCGAGCTCGTCCGTGTTCACCCCGCCCGGGCCCAACGGTCCGATCCCGTCCAGGCCGTCCGTGAAGGCCTGGGCGAACTGCGGCAGGCCGTAGCCGGCCCGGTAGACGTCCTGGGAGATGATGTCCATCGCCATGCGGATGCTCTGCTGGCGGTCGGCCATGGCCGGCTCCTTGCGGAAGGCGCTCTGCCCCGCGGTGACGAGCTGGAAGATGGCGGCGCTGATGATCAGCGTGACCGTCATCGCGATGACCAGCTCGATCATGCTGAAGCCGTCCTGGCTGGTGTCGGTGCCTTTGCGTCCCACAGTAACCTCCCCGTGCTTCATGGCACTTCCCTTGGTGGCAAGTGCCGCGCCAGAACCCGCGCCGGGGCGAGAATTTCATAAATCCTTTTCACTCAATAGGTTCGTGCGCACTCTCGGGAGGTCCTGCCTCCGGCCAGCGCCTGGGCCGGTCCGGATACTGGACAGAGCACCTTCCGGCCTCCGGCTGCTAGGATTGCAGCGTGTCCCGCCGCGGCCGGGGCCGCCGGGCGGCTCGCGGCGATGGGAGGAGCGAATGGCCACAGAAGGAACCCCGGGACAGGCGGAACCCGCCCACCCCGCGGCAGGGGGTCTCCCGATATTCACGCGCCTGATGGACAACATCGAGAAGGTGATCCTCGGCAAGCGCGAGGTCATCGAGACGATCCTGTCCGCCCTCCTCGCCCGCGGCTACGTTCTGGTCGAGGACCTGCCCGGCGTGGGCAAGACCATCCTGGCCCGGGCCCTCGCCCTCTCGATCCAGGGCCAGTACCGGCGGGTGCAGTGCACGCCGGACCTCCTGCCGAGCGACGTCACCGGGGTCTCCATCTGGGACCCCAAGGAGATGCAGTTCAAGTTCCGCCCCGGTCCCATCTTCACGAACGTGCTGCTGGTGGACGAGGTGAACCGCGCCACCCCCCGCACCCAGGCCGCCTTTCTCGAGGCCATGGAGGAGCGCCAGGTCTCGGTGGACGGGCATCCGTACGCCATCCCCAAGCCGTTCTTCCTGATCGCCACCCAGAACCCGATCGAGATGGCGGGCACGTTCCCGCTGCCCGAGGCCCAGCTCGACCGCTTCATGATGCGGATTGCGATCGGCTACCCGGCCAGCACGGACGAGGTGAACATGATGCGGGCGCAGCGGGAGCTCCACCCCATTCGCTTCCTGAAGCCGGTGATGGACGCCGAGCACCTGATGAAGACCCAGGACGCGGTCCGGAAGATCTTCATCCACGACTCGGTCCTGAGCTACATCCAGAGGATCGTGGACGAGACCCGGCGGCACCCGCACGCGGCCTTCGGGTCCAGCCCACGCGGGGCCCTCCACCTCCTGCACGCCTCCCAGGCGCTCGCCGCCATTCGCCGCAAGAGCTTCGTCACCCCCGACCACGTCAAGACCCTGGCCGAGCCCGTGCTCGCCCACCGGGTCCTGGTCAAGCCGCACTCCCGGGTGCAGGGCGTCGACGGCAAGCGTGTCGTGGAGGAGGTGCTGCGAACGGTCGAGGTCCCAGTGGACTTCGAGCCCCGGTGACGGCACGGTGGACACGTACTCGCCCTGGCGCGGCTTCCTGACCGCCGTCGCCGTGCTCGCCGGCCTCCTCGGGTTCGCGAGCGGGGCGCCCGCACTCGTCGGCTTCGCCTTCGGCTGGGCGCTGCTCATGGCCCTGGGGGTGTTCGCCTCGCGCTTCGGACTCGTGGGTCTCGTCGGCCAACGCCGCATCGGCCCGAACGCGTTCGAGGGTGACCTCCTGACCGTCGACGTGGTGCTCGAGAACTACGGACGTCGGGCCGCACGGTTCGTGGTGGCCAGCGACACCTTCGGCGCCGGGCTCGCTGACCGTCAGAGCGTCCTCGAGGCGGGCCCCCTGCCCTCGATGCACCGTCGCGTGCTCTCCTATCGAGCCTTCGTGGCCCGCCAGTGGGGGCTCTACACCGTGGGACCTCTCTCGCTGGGCGCCTGGGACCCACTCGGGCTCGTCTACGCCTCGCGAGAGATCCCGCGCCTGGACCCGTTCGAGGTGTTTCCCCGGACCCACGAGATCGAGTCCCTCTCCACGCAGGCGGGTCGGGCCACGATCTCCCCCCGCGACTCCACCGCCGCCGCCGCCGGGCAGAGCCTGCTGTTTCGCGGGGTCCGGGACTTCGAGGCCGGCGACGACGTCCGGCGCATCCACTGGCCGGCCACCGCCCGGCGCGGGAGCCCGATGGTGCGCGAGTTCGAGCGCGACCAGCAGCCGGCCTTCGTCCTCTTCCTCGACCTCGACCGCCGGGGGCGGGCCGGCATCGGTCGCAACTCGACCCTCGAGTACCTCGTCCGGATCGGGGCCTCCATCCTGTGGACGGCGTACCGCCGGGGCGACGTCCTCTCTCTCGTGGCCGAGGGCGAGCGCGAGATCATGGTGCCACCGGGCCAGGACGAGACCCACCTCGCCACGGCCATGCACGAGCTCGTTCGGGTACGGCAGAGAGGAACGACCTCGCTGTTGACGGTCGTGGACCGCCACCGCGAGTGGCTGCCCTCCGGAACGACCGCCGTGCTGCTGCTCGCCAACCCCGACATCGACCTCGACGCTCTCAGCCAGACCCTCCAGGGACTCCGGGCGTTCGCGGTGCGCCCGCTCGTCGTGGCCGTGGACACGCTGCAGTTCCCCCCCGTCGATCGACCGCCGACCCCGGTGGCGGTTGCGCGGGAGCGCCGCGAGGCCCTCCGGCAGTGCCTGGTGGACCTGGACGTTGCCGCGACCATCGTCGGTCCGGACGAGACACCGGAGGAGACGCTGAAGCGGACCGACTTCTTGAAGAACCCTCCGGGGGCGGCATCATGAGCACCCTGGCCTCGGTGGTCCTCTACCTGCTGGCGCTCGACGCCGTGGCCTGCGCCACGCTGGCCTGGACCGGGCCCGGTCCTCTCGAGCTCGTCGGGTGGGCCGTGGGCCTCGGCGTGGTCCAGATGGTGGGCGAGAAGCTGGGATCCAGCTTCGTCACCATCGAGGCCAAGCGACGGGACCGCCTGGGGACGTTCCTTGGAACGATCCAGCTCAGCGTCCTCGTTCTTGCCCTCGTGCTCGCCGCCGCCCAGTTCTCGCCCGGCCTCCTCCGCTTCCTGACCAACGTGCTCGCCGGATACCAGGTCGTGGCAGTGCTCCTCGTCCGGCTGACCCCCCTGCCCCGCGGCCTGGTCGGACAGTCGCTGGCCCTCATCGCCCTCGCCTGCCTCCGTGGGGGTCCCCTCGGGGCCTGGGCCGCCGCCTCCGCGCTCGGGCTCACCGGTCTCTACATCGGTCTCGAGCACCACTCGCGGCTGCTGGCGATGCACCGCGTCGACGAGGAGCCCCACAGCCCTCGGGCTCTGTGGCGGAGCCTCCTCGTCGTCGTCCCGGTCGCCCTCCTCGTCGGCGTGGGGGTCGTGCAGGTCGACCCCGAGGAGAGATCACTCGGCGAAGCCGTCGTGGAGCAGGAAGAGGGCTACGTGCCCCTCGACCAGAG
Organism: Acidobacteriota bacterium; assembly: GCA_022340545.1. Lineage (GTDB taxonomy): Bacteria > Acidobacteriota > Vicinamibacteria > Fen-336 > Fen-336 > JAJDNS01. The sequence continues at coordinate 6,557 of JAJDNV010000031.1, forward strand.
AGGAGAAGAGAGCAAGTTCGATCCGCGCGCCCTCCGGGCGATCGTCCTGGCCGGGTTCGGGGGTGCGGTGGCGGTCTACTTTGTCGGCCGGCTCCTGAACCGCGGACGCAAGGGGGACCCGAAGTCAATCGAGACCCCGGAGCCGCTGCGGGGTCGGCTCGAGCGCATTCGACCGGAGGGTCAGCGGCGGTCCCGGGCACTGCCCTTCTACCGCGGCGCTCGGGGCCGCGTCGTCCAGGCCTACATGAGCCTCTTGAGGGGGGCGGAGCGCATCGGCTTCCCGCGCCGTCCCCACGAGACCGCGGACGAGTTCGCGGCGGCCCTCAGGGAGCCGAAGACGACGCTTGCGACCATCACCGAGATCTTCGTGCGCGCCCGCTACGGCTCGTCGGAGATCACGGACGACGACGTCGCCCAGGCCGAGGGGGGCTCGGACGCGGTCCTCGCCCACCTCAGCCGCCAGCCCCCCCGCCGGCGACGCGTCATCCGTGACGCGGATGCCGAGCCGCCAAACGAGACTTCGTGAGGTGCTCAACTTCCAGTAGTCCCGCGGAGAGGCCGACCTTGTCCAAGATCGTGCTCGTGGCCGCATCTGCCGTCCTGGTTGGGGCTTCGGTGTCCGGCTGCGCCGGCACGCACCACTCCCCCTCCGAGCCCGCTCCCGCTCCAACGGCAGCACCCACTCCCCCGTCCGTCTCGGGGCAGTGGGCGCTGGTGTGGGCCGACGAGTTCGACGCGCCGGGGAATCCCGATCCCGCGCGGTGGACCCACGACATCGGCTACGTCGCCAACCAGGAGGCCCAGTACTACACGTCGCGGAGCGAGAACGTGCGTGTCGAGGACGGGCTCCTGGTGATCGAGGCCCGCAAGGAGCCGTGGATGGGCTACGCGTACACGTCGGCCCGGCTCAAGACCCAGGGCCTCGCGCAGTTTCTGTACGGGCGCGTGGAGTTCCGGGCCAGGCTCCCGACCGGCCGCGGCACCTGGCCCGCCCTCTGGATGCTGGGGTCGAACATCGGCCAGGTCGGATGGCCCACCTGCGGCGAGATCGACATCATGGAGAACGTCGGCTTCGACCCACTCAAGATCCATGGCACCGTCCACACCGACGCCTACAACCACACCCTGGGCAACCACCGGAGCGGCACGGTCGAGGCCTCGCCCCCTCCGTGGGAGGACTTCCACGTCTACTCGATGGAGTGGACCCCGGACCGGATCGACATCTTCCTGGACGGGGAGAGGTACTTCACCTTCGAGAACGAGGGGACCGGCACCGCCGCCTGGCCGTTCGACCAACCCCACTTCATCATCGTGAACCTCGCCATCGGCGGTTCATGGGGTGGCCAGCGGGGGATCGACGACTCTCTCTTCCCCCACCGCATGTTCGTCGACTACGTGAGGGTCTATGAGCGGAAGCAGAGTCCGTGAGACCCCGCTCCTGGCGAAACGGGGTGCAGGTGTTCAGCGGAGCGGGACCGGCGTCACGCCGCGCGAGCCGGCCCTCATGTTGAGCGGCTCCAGGAAGGGCGAGAACGCCATCGTCAAGTAGGGTCACCCGGCCTGTGGGCGTCGGGGGCCGGTATCCTACAATGGAGGCTCCCCGGAGGACGACATGCCAATCTACCACCAGCTGGGCGAGGTGCCTCGCAAGCGCCACGTCGCCCTGCGCAAGAAGGACGGCGCGATCCACTACGAGGAGCTCGTCGGGAACAAGGGGTTCACCGGTCCCTCGTCACTCCTCTACCACCTGCGCCTCCCCACCGTCGTGAAGAGTGTGAAGATGGGGCACGGCCTGGCCTGGACTGCGGAGCCGGAGCGGATCGTTCGGCACCGCCACTTCCGCACCGCGCGGCTCGAGACCGGCCCGAGCCCGATCCTCGACCGGGTGCCCCTGCTCTTCAACTCGGACGTGGCCCTCTCCACGGTCCGCCCGGAGAAAGAGGACACGTTCTTCTACCGAAATGGCCAGGGCGACGAGGTGGTTTTCGCCGCCGAGGGGGAGGGCACTCTCGAATCCTCGTTCGGGAAGGTCACGTTCCGATCCGGTGACTACGTCGTTATCCCGCGGGGCGTGCTCCACCGCTGGCGCCTCATGAAGGGGCCGTTCTGGTTCTTCGTCATCGAGAGCGCGGGCTATGTGCGCACGCCGAAGCGCTACCGGAACGAGCATGGCCAGCTCACGGAGATGGCCCCGTTCTCCGAGCGCGATATCCGGCGCCCGGAGCACCTGGTGACCCACGACGAGACCGGGGACTTCGACGTTCTCGTCAAGAGCGGCAACCGGCTGGTGCGGACCACGATGGCGCATCACCCGTTCGACGTCGTCGGGTGGGACGGCTACTACTATCCGTGGGCCATGAGCATCCACGATTTCGAGCCGCGGGTGGGGCGGATTCACCTGCCCCCGCCGGTGCACCAGACCTTCGAGGGTGACGGCTTCGTGGTCTGCTCCTTCTGTCCCCGACCGTACGACTTCGAGCCCGACGCCATCCCCGCCCCCTATAGCCACCAGAACGTGATGTCGGACGAGGTCCTGTTCTATGCGAACTCGGAGTTCATGAGCCGCAAGGGCATCGAGTACGGCTCGATCACGCTTCACCCGGACGGTCTGCCCCACGGCCCCCAACCCGGCAAGACCGAGGAGTCGATCGGGGCGAGGGGCACGAGCGAGCTCGCGGTGATGGTGGACACCTTCCGGCCACTCCTCGTGAGCCGGGAGGCGCTGCCCCTCGAGGATGAGGGCTACGCCCTCTCCTGGCTCGCGGGGACGGACGGATCGAGATGACGATGACGACCGACGGCACTCGCGCGCTCCTGACCGGTCTCGTCGACTACGCCGGGCTCTTCCCGCCGGCCGGGCTCGGCATGGAAGACGCGGTGGCCGAATACGCGCGTCAACACAGCGAGCCCGAGGCCTGGATGCTCGGGCGCTTCGTGATCCCGGCCGCGCGCTTCGACGAGCTCGAACCGGCCATCGAGCGGCATTTCACCGCCGAGGCGGCGCTCTCCCTGACCGCACTCGTCGGGCCGGCCTTCACGACCCACGCGGCCGAGGTCGTCGCCTTCAACTCGAGGCACGCCGGGCTCGCGCGCGTCCTCTCCGTCGAGTTTCGGGCGTTCTCGCGGGCCGAGCTGGAGGCGGCGCTCGACACCATCCCCCCCGGCCTCATCATCTACGTCGAGCTCCCGCTCGACGACGCGCAGGATGAGCTCCTGCCGATCGTCAAGGCCCGGGGCGCCCGGGCCAAGGTCCGGACCGGCGGGGTCGTGGCCGACGTGATCCCCGGCGTCGGGCCGCTGGCCCACTTCCTGGAGGCGTGCGCCCTGGCGGACGTCGGGTTCAAGGCCACCGCCGGCCTGCACCACGCGGTGCGGGCCGAGCACCCGCTCACCTACGAGACCCTGGCCCCGAGGAGCACGATGCACGGCTTCCTGAACGTCTTCACCGCGGCCGCCCTCGCCCACGCGGGGATGGGGAGAGCCACGCTCGAGAAGGTCCTTCGTGAGACCGATCCGGCCGCGTTCCGTCTCCAGGACGAGGGCCTCGCGTGGCGCGACCGCCGTGTCCCGACCGAGGACATCGTGCGGACACGTCGGGAATTCGCCATCTCCTTCGGCTCGTGCTCGTTCGCCGAGCCCGTAGCCGACCTTCGTGCGCTGGGCGTGATTCCGTGAGCGCCCCCATCGACGGCACGCACGAGGCGGCTCTGAGGAGCTGGGTCGACTCCGCGAACGTTCCCGACACCGACTTCCCCATCCAGAACCTTCCTCTCGGTGTCTTCGGCCGCGGGGGCCAGCCACGCTCACGGATCGGGTGTGCGATCGGAGACCAGGTCCTCGACCTGGAGGCCTGCGCCGAGCACGGCCTGCTGCGCGGGCTGCCCGAGGATGTGGAGGCGGCCTGCCGCACCGCGTCGCTCAACGGCCTGATGGGTCTCGAGCCGCGGCTCCGAGGGACGCTGCGTCACCGCCTGAGCCACCTGCTCCGGGCGGAGGGCGGCTTCGTGACCGCCCGGACCCACACCGAGGATGTCCTGGTTCCGCAGGCCGACGCGGAGATGCGCATGCCCGCCGACGTCGGCGACTACACGGACTTCTACGCCTCGATCTTCCACGCCACGAACGTGGGGCGGATGCTACGGCCCGACAGCCCGCTCCTGCCCAACTACCGGTGGGTTCCGATCGGCTACCACGGCCGGGCCTCCTCCCTCGTCGTGAGCGGCACCGCGATCCGCCGCCCTTCGGGACAGACGGCCCCCCGGCGAGACGAGCCTCCCGCCTTCGGGCCCAGCCGCTCGCTCGACTACGAGCTCGAGGTGGGGGCGTTTCTGGGCCCGGGCAACGCGCCCGGGACGTCGATCCCGCTCGCCGAGGCCGAGGATCATCTCTTCGGGCTGTGCCTCGTGAACGACTGGTCGGCCCGTGACGTTCAGAGATGGGAGTACCAGCCCCTGGGCCCGTTTCTCGCGAAGAGCTTCGCGACGTCGCTGAGCCCATGGGTGGTGACGGCCGAGGCACTGGCCCCGTTCCGCGTGCCCGCGTTCTCGCGGCCGGAGGGCGATCCCGAGCCGCTGCCACATCTCAGGCACGAGGACGACGCGGCGCGGGGAGGGATCGACCTCCGTCTCGAGGTGAAGCTGTCGTCGGAGACGATGCGCCGCGAGGGCCACCCCCCGATCGTGGTGAGCCAGAGCAACCTCAAGGACATCTACTGGACGCTGGCGCAGCTGGTGGCCCACCACAGCTCGAACGGGTGCAACCTCCGGCCCGGCGATCTGATCGCGAGCGGCACGGTGTCGGGCCCGGAGAAGGAGAACCGGGGCTGCCTGCTCGAGCGGACCTGGCGCGGATCGGAGCCCCTCACCCTGCCCACGGGCGAGGAACGCCGCTTCCTCGAGAACGGCGACGAGGTGGTCCTGCTCGGCCACTGCGCGCGGGACGGGTTTGCCCGCATCGGCTTCGGCGAGTGCCGGGGGGTGGTGGTTTGACCTGCCCAGCCAACGTCCAGTGGAAGCTCATTTCCGCCAAACGGCGGATTCCGAGTGCGACGACCACGGCGGCGCACTCGGAATGACTGGGAGGAGATGATGGCCAAGGTGGAATCCCTCGGGATCAAGCGGCTCGAGTCCGTTCACTACTACGTGCGGGATCTCGAGCGGAGCCGGCGCTTCTACACCGAGCTCATGGACTTCGCGGAGATCGGGGGAAGCAGCGAGGAGCTGACGAAGGCAGGTCGGCAGAAGTCGCTCGCGTTCATGGCCGGCAACGCCGTCGTCGTCTGCATCGAGCCACGAGGAGAGGGCGGCCGGGCCTCGCGGTGGCTGAAGAAGCACCCCGACGGCGTCGGTACCCTCAACTTCGAGGTCGAGGACGTCGAGAAGACCTTCCGCCTTCTCGACCAGCGTGGGGGCACTCCGATCGATGATGTTCACAGCGTCAAGGACGAGCGCGGGAACTCGATCGCCTTCTTCTCGATCACCACGCCCTTCGGAGACACGACCTTCCGCTTCGTCCAACGCGATGGATACCAGGCGCTCTTCCCGGGCTTCGAGGCTCACGCCGAGCCGCGCGGAGGCCAGAATCGCATCGGCTTCGTCGGGTACGACCACACGACGTCGAACTTCCCCACGCTCGCCCCCGCCATCCTGTGGCTCGAGCGCGTCATGGGTTTCGAGCGCTACTGGGAGATCGAGTTCCACACCACCGACATCGTCCCCGACCAGAGCCACGGCTCCGGCCTGCGGTCGATCGTCATGTGGGATCCGGCCTCGGGAGTCAAGTTCGCGAACAACGAGCCCTGGCGTCCCTTTTTCCGGAGCTCTCAGATCAACATCTTCTGCGAGGAGCAACGGGGGGCCGGGGTCCAGCACCTGGCCCTCACCGTCGAGGACATCATCCACTGCGTCAAGGAGTTGCGGGCCCGGGGCATCGAGTTCATGCCCACGCCGGAGACCTACTACGAGGCGCTGCCGGAGCGTCTGAAGACGATGGGGGTGGGGTCCATCGACGAGGACATCGGGGTGTTGCGTGATCTCGAAATCCTGGTCGACGGTGACGGGCCAGGGAGCTATCTCCTGCAGATCTTTCTGAAGGAATCGTCTGGTCTCTACGACGAGAGTGAGGCCGGACCGTTCTTCTTCGAGATCATCCAGCGGAAGGGCGACCAGGGCTTCGGCGCCGGCAACTTCCGTGCGCTCTTCGAGTCGATCGAACGGGCCCAGGCGGGGACGGGCCCGGCCGAGTCGCTCGGCACTTGACGCCCACCCCGTCCGTGGGCGCAGAATCAGGGACATGCCGTACAAGCCGGAGACGCCGTTCGACAGCATCGAGGGCGCGCTCGAGTACGTGAGCCTCCTGGTGGAGTCGGTGGAGGAGGCCCGCGAGGACATCGCGGTCGAGCTCGGGGAGGCGCGCCGGGAGTCGGACGGCACCCGGCGGGCGGACGCGCTGCAGCTCGTGGCCTACAAGATCGACCGGCTCGCCGAGCACGCGCGATCCAGCCGGCGACTCCTGAACGATCTCCGGACGCTGCGTCGCCTTCTCCTCGACGAGCGTCACCAGGAGATCGCGCCCGTCATCGAGGGCGAGGCCGAGACCGAGCTCGACGGCTAGCCGAGGCGTGAGTCGCGGCTCGCTCCTGTGAACCGAGTGGAGTCTCACCTCGAACGGAGGTCGAGTCGCTCTTCCGGTGGGATGGGGGGGGACTCACGTGTCCGAGGACGCGGCTCCAGCGGCCAGATGATCCGGGGGGATCGTTCCCTCAGCCACGACCACCTTATCACCGCCCCGCCTCGAAAAGCAAGGAGAATCTACTCTAAGCCATTGAAATATTAGTACTTGCGGAATCGATGGGGACGCCCTACCTTCTGCTTCTCGGGGGGATGTTCCCATGCCTTCTTCTCTCGAAAGGCGGAGGCGCCACGTGTGTCTGCGCCGCCGGTCGTCGACGCCCGATCTGACGCACGTCGTGCCGCACCTGGAGCCCCGCGTCCTTCAGCAGATCGTGCGGCGGCGGGGGCTGGAAGAGTCGGGTGAGATCGTCGCACTCGCCACGAGCGAGCAGCTCCTGCGGGTCTTCGACGTCGACCTCTGGGGAAGCGACGAGCCGGGAGGCGAGGAGCGCTTCGACGCGGATCGGTTCGGGCGATGGCTCGAGGTGCTGCACGAGGCGGGTCTGGCCCTCGCCGCCCGGAAGATCGCGGAGATGGACTTCGACTTCGTGACCGCCGCCCTCGCCCAGCACCTCCTCGTGCTGGACAGCAGGTGGTTCCTGCTGGAGGCCTCGGTGGAGAAGGCCGACGACGACACGAACGTAGCGTCCGAAGGACCCCTCGACAGGCTCTACGAGAGGGTGCTCGAGGGCGAAGACGCCCTCGAGGTGGGCGGCTACCGTGTTCTCGCCCGGCGCGCGGGATCCTGGGACGCCCTGCTCTCCCTGCTGGTCGAGCTCGGCGCGGCCCACCCCGACTTCTTCGGTCGCCTGATGAGCCGCCTGGCTCGAGCGTCCACCGAGCTCCTGGACGACGAGGGCCTCGAGTTCCTGCCGGGGGCACACGAGACGGTCCCCGGCGACGCGGCGGCGGCCCGGGACGAGCGCCGGGAGGCCGAGGGCTACGTAACGCCGGTCATGGCCGCGGCCTTTCTTTCGGCCGCCCGTGGCCTCCGTCTCGAGACCATGGCCTCGCCTCCGGCCCGGGATCCCGTGACGACCGCGTGGAGGCGCGCCGCGGAGCGTCGAGCGAAGGCTGGCGGCGAGACGCAGCCAGGAGGCGCGGCCGGGAGCCCGGCACCCAGCTCTGCTCCCGCGGACGACGTGGCGGACATCGTGGCCGGCCTTCGAAGGGCCGGCGCACTGCCACACGCCACGCCGCCGCTCCTGGCGGGCCGGAGAGGCGAAGATCGCCTGGGTCGGATCCGGGCCCAGATGCGACACCTCCAGGAGCACGACGGAGACCTCCACGCACGGCGGATGGAGGAGCTGGGTTTCGCCGCGAACGTCCTCGTCGCGGGGGCGTCGTTCAACGCGCGGCGATTCACGCCGTCGGAGGCCGCCCGTGCCGCCGCCGCGGTCTCCAACCTCGGGCTCGAGAACTGGCCGCGCGCGTGGCTTCCCGTTGGACGGTCCGCGCCGCCCGCAGACCTCCTGGCTCACCACGATCTCGTGACCGTGTTCCGCGTCGGGTGGAGCGTCCTCCACGAGCGCGTCGGCCTCCACACGGCTCGCTCGCTCGTAGAGATCCTGTCCCGGCTGACGACCGACGATGGGGCTCTCCACGGTGACCTGGGCGAGCTGCGAGACGGGCTGAGGAGGCAGGTGAATGCGGGAACCCCGTGGCGCGAGCGCGACAACCTCGACGTTCTCGCCGCTCTCGACCTGCCGACATGGTCGGTGCTCGTCGGTCTCGTCGACCAGTGTCCCGTGGTGCCGGATGAATCCGCGGGATTCGAGTTCGTCGCCGAAAACCGGCAGATCGAGTGGGTCCACCAGTTCCTGAGGACTCTGCCCGACCGGTGGTGTGCCGTCTGAGAGGGGAGCGCCTCGAGATAGACCCCGTGCGCCCGCGTATCCCGAGGGAGAGGACACGCGGGCGACTCCAGGCCTGGTGGTCTGTCCGCTACCAGCTTCCGTGGACGTGCTCGCGAATGTGCTGGTCGTAGACCTTCCGGACCGCATCCATCGCCGCCTCGTCGAGGGCGGGCAGGTCGATGGCCGCGGTGTTGTCGCGCGCCTGGTCGGGCGTCTTGGCCCCCGGGATCGCACAGGTCACCGCGTCGAACATGACGATCCACCGCAGCGCGAGCTGCGCCATCGTGGCCCCCGAGGGGACAAGGGCCCGCAACGCCTCCACCGCCTCGAGGCCGACGTCGAAGGGGACGCCGGAGAACGTCTCGCCCTTGTCGAAGGCCTGGCCCTCGCGGTTGAACTGGCGGTGATCGTCGGCGGCGAAGGTCGACGTCTTCGAGAGCTTCCCGGTCAGCAGCCCGCTGGCCAGCGGCACCCGGGCGAGAATCCCAACCTGCTTCTCTCTCGCCGCGGGGAAGAACTCCTCCGCGGGCTTGAGGCGGAACATGTTGAAGATAATCTGGACGGTCTTCACGCCGGGGTTGCGAATCCCGCGGAGGGCCTCGTCGACCGTCTCGACGCTGATGCCGTAATGGCGGATCTTGCCCGCCGCCACCATGTCGTCGAGAGACCCGAAGACCTCGGGCATGTCGTACACCTTCGGGTGGGGGCAATGGAGCTGAAGCAGGTCAAGCGCGTCCGTCTCGAGGTTCTTCAGGCTGCGGTCCACCCAGGCGTTCAGGTTCTCGCGGCTGTAGCCTTCCGGGGTCTGCTCCGGAAGCCGGCGGCCGGCCTTGGTGGCGACGTGGATCGTCTCGCCCTTACGCTCCCGCCGCAGCCGGGCAACGAGACGCTCGCTGCGCCCGTCTCCGTACACGTCGGCGGTGTCGACGAAGTTCACTCCGGCATCGACGGCGGCGTGCAGGGACTTCATCGACTCCTCGTCCCGGACCGGCCCCCAGGTGCCGCCGATGGCCCACGCCCCGAAGCTGATGGCCGAGACCTTCATGTCCGTCCGCCCGAGCTGCCGATACTCCATTCGTAGACCTCCCGCGGGCGTGCGCGTCGGGCCCGCAATCCGTGGATTCTAGTCGGTGGAGCGACCTCGACGCGAGGCGCGTGGGCGGCAGGGTGGACCAGATACTGCCGTCGCTCTCGAGGACGTCGCCGCTCAGGGGGCCTGCTCAGTCGTACGTGCAGCGGCCGAGGTCGGGCTTGACGTAGTAGGACTTGTAGTTCCTCGCCTCCGGGTCGGTGCAGCCGACCAGCGGCAGCAGCTCCACCTTGCGGAACTCGAGGGGGTGGCTCTCGGACTGGAGCGAGATGGACCCCTCCTCGATCAGCTGCCCGTCCGTCCACACCGCGGGGTCATAGTTCGCCACGTTTCCGCCTCCCATCTGGGGCATCTCGTAGGAAAGAACCTCCTCGCCGTTGATGAGGTGACGCACCACGGAGGCCCCGTGGACGATCGCCTCCGCCACCACCCACTGGTCGCCGTGGAACGTCTTCGAGGTGGAGTCGATGCAGTGCCGGGTGTCGAGCCGGCCCTCAAAGACGACGTTCGTCCCGGGTGTGCAGAGGTTCCCGGTGGTCCGCTCGCCCTCCCCGGAGCCGCCCAGGAGCTGCACCTCGATGGCGATCGGGAAGTCCTGGTCCTGCGTCATGGTCTCGACGGGCTGGCCGTGGACCATGATCCCACTGTTGCGGAAGGCCCAGTCGGGACCGCCCTGGGCCTGCTCTCCCACGAAGCGGTACTCGACCCGGATCCGGTAGTACGAGAAGAGCTTCTCGTGGAAGAGGTGTCCGAAACGGGAATCGAAGTCGCCCTCGTACCTGTCGTACGCCACCTTGAGAACACCGTCCTCGACGCGGAAGGTGTCGTTGTGGTTCACGCCGACTTCAAAGCCCGTGATCTTCGGCACCCACCCGTCGAGGTTCCGGCCGTTGAACAGGGGAATCCACTCCTCCTGGTCGGGGTCACCGGCAGCGACGCCGACGGGGACGAGCAGGATGGCCAGCAACGCGGTCAGGCAGTTCTTGGTCATGGCTCGCAGCCTCCGCTGATGGCGGCAAGCCTATCTCTCTCGAGGCTGCGAGCGCACCCCCTTCGTGCGAGGGTCGACGCGGGTCTCAGACCTCGACGGACTGGAAGGCGCCCGAACGTGCCCACTCGCGGAACCAGGCGAAGATCTGGTCCCCGGTGGGCCGTGGGCGCGAGCGGAGCAGGCATTCCTCGACCGCCTCCCCCACTGACCGGCCCTCGGCCAGCGCGCCCAGCAGACGGTGCGAGGGCCGGGTGAGCGGCAGTCGGTAGACGGCGTAGTCCCGCCGGCAGACCGCGACCCACTCCGGGCTACGCCGCGGAAGCGGATGATCGTGCTCCTCGCCCCGCAGGCTGTCGAGGTAGCTGCCGGCGTTGTAGTGAAGGGAGAGGAGGCGGAAGGCCGCGGTCGGGACGAGCCGGGCGTCCTCCCAGGCCTCGGGCGGCACCGCGGTGAGGCTGGCCTCGGTGAGGATCGGCGTCTCCGGGGCGTCGAACGCCTCGACGATGGCCCACTCCAGCCGTGCGAGATCACGGCAGAAGCCGGCGTGAGACACGCCCCGCGCGGCGAGGACGTGCTCGGCCAGCGCCCGACCCAGGACGTTCAAGGTGTAGCTGCGCGACGGGTGAGCCTCCAGGTAGCCGCGCACGAGCTGGCGCCAGCGTTCGGGTCCGAGGAAGTGGGCGAGGCCCGGATAGTCCGACTCGAGCGCCTCCTCCATCCGCAGCACGTACATGTCGTGGTAGATGCCCACGCGTTCGGCGGGGTCGAGCGTCTCCGACGGCAGGACGACGTCGCCCAGGCGCTCGGGAGGGACCAGCGCGGCGGCCTCCGACGAGGCGAGGGCCTCCCGCGTCCTCTCCGCGGGGTGGACGATCACCGCCTGCATCCACCGCTGCAACCCTCCGAGGGCGAGGCTGGGCATCCTACCCCTCCGTCCCCGTCGCCGCCGCCGTCCGCCGGTGCGCATGCGCCCGACGCGCCTCGACCACGACCTCCTCGAGGGGAGGGATGTCGGCATCCCATTCGAAGAGCGTGGAGACGAGGCCGGTTCGGGCGGTCGCCCGGGCATAGAGGTCCCACACCACGTCGAGGGCGGGGCCGGAGTGGGTGTCGACGATGTGCGTTCCCTTGTTCGTGTGGCCGGCGAGGTGGTACTGGACGACCCGGTCGGCGGGGATCGCGTCGATGTACTCGCTGGCGTCGAAGCCGTGGTTGAAGGCGCTCACGTAGACGTTGTTCACGTCCAGGAGGAGGCCGCAGTCGGCCTCGGCAGCGAGGCGAGCCAGGAACTCCCGCTCCGTCATCGTCGACGAGGCGAAGGCCAGGTACGTGGACGGGTTCTCGAGCACGAGGGGGCGCTCCAGGACGTCCTGCACCTCGCGGACCCGCCCGATCACGTGGCGCAGCGTCGCTTCGTCGTAGGGCAGGGGCAGGAGGTCATGGGTGTTGCGTCCGAGGACGCCCGTCCAGCAGACGTGGTCGGACACCCAGTGGGCCTTCGTCCGCCGGGCCAGCTCCTTCAGCTTGCGTAGGTACTCGCGATCGAGCGGGTCCGTGCTGCCGACGGACAGCGAGACGCCGTGCAGCGCCACCGGGTAGCGCTCGACCACCTGGTCGAGGAGAAAGAGCGGCCGGCCGCCGGTGTCCATGTAGTTCTCGGACAGAACCTCGAACCAGTCGATCTCCGGGGACCCGGAGAGGATCTGGCCGAAGTGAACGGGACGAAGCCCGATGCCGACGCCGAGATCGGGAATGCCGAATCTGTTCATGAGAGAGAGTGGCGGAGCCGCGACCAGTGCGGGGCCGCGACCCCTGATGACATCCTCAGGTGGTCTTCTTCTTGACCGGGACGGCGCAACCGCCCTTACCCTTGCAGGAGTTCTTGCCCGCGCACCCGTTGTCGCCCGAGCTGCAGCCCCCCTGGCCCTTGCACTCGTTCATGCCCTTGCACTCGTGGTGGGCGGCGGTGGCGCAGCCACCCTTGCCCTTGCAGGAGTTCTTGCCCGCACACCCGTTGTCGCCGGTCTTGCAGCCCCCCTGCCCCTTGCACTCGTTCATGCCCTTACAGGCGTGCTTGGCACCGCCCTCGTCCTGGGCCATCGTGTCGCCGGCCCGGACCTGCGAGCCGGCAACCAGGCCCGCGGTGGCGGCACCCATGATCCTCGCGAAATCTCTGCGCTTCATCCCGGGAATTCCTCCTCCGCCCTCTCTTCCCCCGCCGGGTCACGCGGAGATGAAGGTCCCCCGTCGGGAGGGGCCACCACGGTCCGTGCTCGGGGTTTGATCAGGCTATCAGGCTTTGAAGTTGAAAACGAGTCCCGGTTTCAGCCTATTCCCGGGTGGGATCGGATAGACGTGGAAATCGGCGACCCATCGTGACCCAAGGCCACCGGAACCGGGTCCCCGACCCGGCCGGCCGGCCCGGTCGCGTCCCGAGGGGGCCAGGGACGAGCCCCCGGCCAAACCCGGCAAATGCCGTGGGGTGGGGCGTCGAAGCGCCCTTAGAATGGGCGATGTGACGCACATCGAGTCCTTCGATCTCGCCCCCGGCCGCATCCTCGCCCGCAAGTACGAGATCCTCTCCCGGCTCGGCGCCGGCTGGGAGGGCGAGGTCTACCGCATACGGGAGAAGAACACCGGCATCGAGCGCGCGGCCAAGCTGTTCTTCCCGCACCGCAACGTCCGCAACAAGACCGCCAAGGCCTACGCCCGCAAGCTGCACACCCTTCGCGATTGCCCGATCGTGATCCACTACCATACGGAAGAGACGGTGGTGATCCGCCGCACGCCGATCACGGTCCTGGTCTCCGAGTACGTCGAGGGCGAGCTTCTCAGCGAGTACCTGAGACGCCAGCCCGGCCGGCGACTCCGCTCGTTCCCGGCGATCCACCTGCTCTACGCCCTGACCTGCGGGATCGCCGACATCCACCGCAAGCGCGAGTACCACGGGGACCTGCACCCCGAGAACATCATCGTCGAGCGGGTCGGCCTCGAGTTCCACCTCAAGATCCTCGACCTCATCCAGTGGGAGGCGCCCAAGCGCGAGGGTCTGCACGACGACATCTGCGACGTGATCCGCATCTTCTACGACGCCCTCGGCGGGGGCCGCTTCTACTCGAGACAACCGGATGAGGTCAAGGACATCGTGCGCGGGAACAAGCGCTCGCTGATCTTGAAGCGCTTCCCCACCGCGACCCACCTCCGTCTCCACCTGGAGAACCTGCGGTGGGGGTGACGACGCTTCGGCCGGGAGAGGCACGGCTCTTCTCGGAGCAGGACAGGTTGGAAGGAGCCTTCTTTGTCGTGGCGGGAGGGGAGGTGGCGGTGTTCTCCTCGCGAAGCCCGGTCCGGAACACGCCGAACGAGGACAGCGCCGGCGTGATCGCTACGGCCGAGGACTGCGGCGTCCTGGCGGTCGCCGACGGAGTCGGCGGGGCGCCCGCGGGCCAGCACGCCTCCGCGGTCGCGGTCACGTGTCTCGTCGAGGCCGTGCGCCACGCGATGAGGGAGGGCCACGACGCGCGGTGGGGCGTCCTGAACGGCTTCGAGTTGGCGAACGAGAAGGTGCTGGGCCTCGGCGTGGGGGCGGCGACCACGCTCACGGTCGCAGAGATCAGCGGGCGGGCCGTCCGTGCCTATCACGTCGGCGACTCGCTCGTGCTCGTGACCGGGCAGCGCGGAAGGATGAAGCTCCAGACCATCCCCCACTCCCCGGTGGGCTACGGCGTCGAATCCGGTCTGCTCGACGAGGAGGACGCGATGCACCACGACGAGCGCCATGTCATCAGTAACGCCATCGGGACCAGCGACATGCGCATCGACGTCGGCCTCCCCGTCGAGCTCGCTCGCCGGGACACGCTTCTTCTCGCGAGCGACGGACTGTCCGACAACCTGCACATGGACGAGATCGTGGCCACCGTGCGCAAGGGGCCACTCCGCGAGACGACGGGGCAGCTGGCCCGGCGGGCCCTCGATCGGATGGAGGGCGGGGGGGAAGACGAGCCCTCGAAGCCCGACGACCTGACGTTCGTGGTCTTCCGACCGACGGGAGCATGAGAGAACCTGCTTCCGGGCCCGAGAATGACGCCCGGCGGGGGCACGTTGAAGGAGTGGGGCAGGGTCGCGGCCGACCCGTCGCCTCCATCCCGTTTGATTTGGTGCGACTCCTGCCTTAGGCTCCATCTGCCGCTCGAAGGACGAGCGGGCGACACGACGCTCGGAGGCATCACACCCAGGTGCGACGCGGCATTCCCAGATCGCTGATCCTCGTGGCAGCCGCGGTCGTCGCGGTGGGGGCATGGGTCGCCGTCGGCTACCAGGCCCTGAACGTCCCGCATGCGGATCTGGTCCGGTTCGAGCGTTCGGTGTTCTCTCCCGCGGGACAGGATGGGGTCCTCGAGAGGGTCTTCGAGATCATCGAGCCCACGCACCGCCACCTCGTGGACCTCGGCGCCGGCGACGGCGTTCGCGGGAGCTACAGCCGCAACCTCATCGTCAACCACGGCTGGCGCGGACTCCTCGTCGAGTCCGACCCCGATCTCGGCGCCGCATTGCTCGAAACGTACGCTGATCGCGAGGCGGCCCAGACGCTCCAGGCGGGGATCTACCCCGGGGACATCGAGATCCGCCTCGAGCAGGCCAACGTGCCCCGGGACCTGGACCTGCTGATCGTGAGCCTGCACGGCAACGACTGGTACGTGTGGCGCGCCATCCAGGAGTTCCGACCGAAGGTGGTCCAGATCGAGTACAACGCGGCGTTCGTCCCACCCCAGCCGATGGTGATCGAGTACCACCCGCTCAACTACTGGGACGGCTCGATCTACTTCGGGGCCAGCATGCAGTCGCTCTACGCGCTGGGCCAGAGAAAGGGCTACGAGCTGGTCTACGCCGACCGCAGCGGCACTTCTCTGTATTTCGTTGACCGCAAGTTCTTCCCGCGTTTCGGAATCGGGAACAACGATCCGCTCCTTCTCTACGTGCCCCGGAACGGCCTCCCGCTGATCACCGCGGGCCGGGTGTGGGACTTCGTGGACTCGGACGGGCGTCCCTTGCGGAAGGCCGGTGAAGACCTCGTCCGACGGGACGTTCGCATTCGACGGACGTTCGTCGTGGGGGAGCTGTAGGAGCGATGAGCGTCCGGGCCGGCGGCCGGTGGATCACCCTGGGTCTCGTGCTGGGCCTCGCCCTCCTCACGGGCTGGGCGCTCCTGGCCCCGCCTCGGCAGGGCGAGATCCTGCCCGCAAACTACGCCAAGACCATCTTCTGCCAGTCGGGCGAGGACGGCATCCTGGAGAAGATCTTCGAGGTCATCCCCCCGACCGCGCGCTTCGTCATCGAGTTCGGAGCCGGGGACGGGGTCCTCTACAGCAACGCCCGCCGGCTCATCGTTCGGGAGGGCTGGGGAGCGCTGCTGATCGAGGGGGACGAGGAGCTGGCGGCCACTCTCGCCCGCAACTACGTGGGCTTCCCCGGCGTTCGGGCGGTCCACGCCTGGGTCTTCCCCGGCAACGTGGAGCTCCTCTTCGAGGAGAACGGTGTCCCCCACGACCTCGACCTGCTCGTCATCGACATCGACAGCAACGACTACTACGTCTGGCGCGCCATTCGTGACTATCGACCGAAGGTCGTCCAGATCGAGTACAACGGCACCTTCCTCCCGCCCCAGAAGGTGGTCGTGGGCTTCCACCCGATGCTCTGGTGGGACAAGAGCCGACACTTCGGCGCGAGCATCCAGTCCATGGTCGACCTCGGCCGGCGAAAGGGCTATGAGCTCGTGGCGGCCAACGAGCTCGGGGCCAACCTGTTCTTCGTCGACTCCCGCTACTACGAGCGCTTCAACATCAAGGACAACTCCCCGGAGAGGCTCTTCGTTCCCTTCAACTACGACGTCGCCCTGGGGCCCGAGCATTTCGACCTCGTCATGACGGAGGACCACCGGGCCAAGCCCCCGGCGGAGGACATCACGATCGACGAGGTGAGGATCCCGAAGCGCTTCCGCTTCGATCGCTAGAACCGTGTCACCGAAGTCGTGTGGGTCTCGGCCGCTCACACGGCATCCGCAACGTCCCACGAGGACGCCACACTTCGCCGCCTTCACGAGATGACCATGCACCTCTTCTCTCTCCGCCTTCTGCCCTTCGCGACCGTTGCCGCAGTGGCTACCATCCTCGCGCCGTCCGGCCTCGGGGCGGCCAAGGGACCGGACTCACGCGCGAGGGCCGGTGGGGACTGGACCATCGATGACATTCTCCTTGCAGAAGAAGCCGGGGGTTTCGAGGTCTCGCCCGACGGGTGCTGGGCAGTCTGGCTGAAGACCCGCATGGACAAGACGAAGGGCGAGGCCGTCTCGAACCTGGTGCTGACTCGCCTGGGGGGCCGGCGGGAGGAGATCGCCCTCACCCGGGGATGGGAGCAAAGTGCCGACCCGCAGTGGTCGCCGGATGGCACCAGAATCGCCTTTCTGAGCAATCGGAAGCGGCCGGCGCATGATGACGACAGAGACGATGAGGACGAAGGAGAGCTCGCCGAAACCCAGCTCTGGCTGATCAACTCCCGGGGAGGCGAGCCCTGGCCCATCACAAAGCTCGACCGGAAGATCCGGAGCTTCGACTGGAGGGACGACGACTCGATCGTCGTCGCGGTCGCGGAGGCGAAGAGCCTCCGCGAGCAGCTGGCCGAGGAGGACGAGGACACCACGAAGGTGGTCGAGGCCGCGGAAGAGACGGCCCCGGTCCGGCTCTTCGCGGTGAGCACCCGCGACGGAGCAATGACGCGGCTCACCGAGAACGAGGACTGGATCGAGTGGGTGAAGGTCTCCCCCGACGGGCGCTGGGCGCTGGCGCGGCACGGCCAGTCCCTGAGCTTCGCGTTCGACCACGAGACGCCGCCGGTCCTGAAGCTGCACGACCTCGCGGGCGGCGCGGAGCGGACGCTGCTTTCCGGGCAGAGGATCCTGGCCGATCAGGCATTCTGGGCTCCCGATTCGAAGGGGTTCTACTTCGTCCAGCAGTACTCCTCCGACCCGAAGTACTTCACCGCGACCATCCAACTGCTGCAGTACGTGGACGTCGAGAGCGCCACGCCGGCCCCCGTGGACCTGCACTGGCCGAACGGCCTCGGGAGCGCCCAGGTCCTTCCCACTCTCGACGGCTTTCTGGCTCTGCTGGCCGACGGGGTGCGCTACCGTCCGGCCCGCTACACGCGGTCCGGCTCGGGCTGGACGAAGCAGGACCTGTCGGGAGAGCACGCCCGGAACATCTTCGACTGGGCCCTCGGGCCGGACGGGAGGACCCTGGTCTACGAGCACTCGACGGCGAGCAGGCCGACCCAGTGGTACCAGGCCGTCCTCAATGGGGCGACGATCGAGGGGGCGGCCGAGCTGACCGACCTCAACCCCGGCTTCCGCGACAAGCCGACCCACCCCGCCCGGGTCGAGCGCTGGACGGGCGCACGAGACGAGGAGGTCGAGGGGATCCTCTACTACCCGTTCGAGTACGAGCGCGGGAAGAAGTACCCTCTCTTCCTCGTCATCCACGGCGGACCCACCGACGCCGACCTGGACCGGTGGGAGCAGGACTACAAGAGACCCAAGCTGCTGCTGGCCCAGAAGGGGGCCTTCCTCCTCGAGGTGAACTACCACGGCAGCGGAAACTATGGCCTGGAGTGGGTGGAGTCGATCTGCTGCGGCAACTACTACGACCTCGAGCGGGTGGACCTCGAGAGCGGCGTCGATCACGTCCTCCGGCTCGGGCTCGCCGACCCGAAGAGGCTCGCCAGCATCGGCTGGTCGAACGGGGCCATCTTGACCACCGAGCTCATCACCCGTTCCGCCCGCTACAAGGTGGCCTCGGCCGGAGCCGGCGACGTGGAGTGGATCAGCGACTGGGCCAACGTCGACTTCGGCGCGTCGTTCGACAACTACTACTTCGGGGCGGCTCCGTACGAGGATCCCGACCTCTACGTCCGCAAGTCGCCCTACTTCCGCCTGAAGGACGTCACGACACCCACGATCCTCTACACCGGCACCGAGGACCGGAACGTGCCGCCCGG
Organism: Acidobacteriota bacterium; assembly: GCA_022340545.1. Lineage (GTDB taxonomy): Bacteria > Acidobacteriota > Vicinamibacteria > Fen-336 > Fen-336 > JAJDNS01. The sequence continues at coordinate 25,214 of JAJDNV010000031.1, forward strand.
CCAGAGCTGGTCGCACTTCCGGGTGATGCAGCAGGTCGGCCAGGCGCCGGTGCGCCTCGTCCTCTTCCCCGGGGAGCCGCACGGCCTCGGGAAGTACGCCCACCAGAGGCGCAAGGTCGAGGAGGACCTGGCCTGGTTCGATCGACACCTCTTCGGAACCGCGGTCTCCGCCCCGGTGGTCAAGACAGGCTCTCCGCTCGCGGCCGCCCTGGCCCGGGCGGGCTTCGCCCGTTCCGCCGGTCTCTACGGGACGAAGACGAGGAACGGGCCGCTCCTCCCGGAGGCGGTCGAGTATTCCGGCCTGCGGGTGAGTCGCTTCGAGGTGACCCGGGCCCAGTACGCCGCGTTCGATCGCAAGTACACCTTTCCGGCCGGCACCGGAAACCATCCGGCCAATGGGATCAGCGTCGAGCAGGCAAAGGGCTACGCGGCATGGCTGGCGGAGGTGACGGGCGAGCCGTGGCGGATCCCCGGCGCGTCCGAGGCGCGGCTCCTCTACGGCCACGCGGACACCGTCCCGGCTGACGAGGTGGGGCGTGCGCCGACGGACGCCGAGAACACGCTCGATCACTGGGCCGGCTACCCGCCGAACCCCGAGGATGCGGCTCGGCTGCTCGAAGAGGCCGCATCGGCCCTGACCGGGCCGGCGCCGTTGCTCACAGAGGTGGGACAGTTCCGGGGCCGGGGCACGGGCGAGAGAGTGTACGACCTCGGCGGGAACGCGGCGGAGTGGACGCTGGCCGCCGACGGGTCGGGCGTGCTCGCGGGGGGCAGCGCCGACCGGCCCGCGGGCGCCAGCGGCCCTTCTGCAGCTGCCGGCGAGGCCTATCGCGGCTTTCGGGTGGTGGCCACGCCTTAGTACTCCGGGAACGTCGCTCGGCGCTGCGCTCCCGGAGTGGTATAGGGTGGGGGGTCGATGAAAGAGCGATGGGCCACCAGGCCCGGATTCGCCCGCGTGTCCCGTCCTTGGGGACATGCGGGCGTCCGTGGCCTATCTCCAGCCTTTCCCTCCCCCTACGTGGGGAGGGATAGGGTGGGGGGTCGATGAACGATTGGGGGTACGACATGGAGCGACGGGTGTTTCTGGGCACGCTGGCGGCGGGAACGGCGGCTCTCGGGAGCCGTCGCCGAGCGGAGGGGGCCGATGCGCCGCTGAAGCTCGGCCTCATCGGCTGCGGCTGGTACGGCGGCGTCGTGCTGAAGGCCGCCTTCGAGGCCGGCGGGGTTGAGGTGGCCGCCCTCTGCGACGTCGACCGCGCGCATCTCGAGAAGATGACGGGCGAGATCGCGAAATCCCAGGAGCGGACCCCCACGACCTACGCGGACTGGCGCCAGCTCCTCGAGCAGGAGGATCTCGCCGCGGTCGTCATCTCCACCCCGCCCCACTGGCACGCGCTCCCCTTCATCGAGGCCTGCCGACGCGGGCTCGACATCTACTGCGAGAAGCCCCTCGCCTACGACGTCCGCGAGGGCCAGGCCATGGTCGACGCCGCGCAGGCGGGCAGCAACGTCGTCCAGATCGGCTTCCAGCGGCGCCAGAGCGAGGCCCTCAAGCGGGCCGCGGGCTACATCCGCGAGGGTCACGCGGGGAAGATCGTGACCGCGGCCGCGCAGATCCACTACGCCGCAAACGCCGATCTCAGGGACCCGACGCCGAAGGACCCGCCGGCGTCCCTCGACTGGGATTTCTGGTGCGGGCCGGCCCCGAAGCTGCCCTATAGCGAGCAGGTGGGTCACTTCGCCTGGCGTCTCGAGAAGGCCTACGGGAACGGCCACCTGGTCGACTGGGGCATCCACCGGATCGACGCCATCCGGGTGGCCCTCGGCCTGGGGATGCCCCGCTCGGTCACCGCCGCCGGGGGGCTCTACGCGCTCAAGGGGCGCATCACGACACCGGACGTGCTCCAGGTGCACTTCGAGTTCGGCGAATGCCCGGTGACGTGGACCCACCGCATCTTCGGTGCGGCCGAGTACACGCCGGAGATCAACAACGGGATGTCCTTCTTCGGAGAGAAGGAGTCGGTGTTCGTCAGCGACCGCCGCTTCGTCGTCGTCCCGGTGGAGAAGGAGGCCGAGCGGAGGGTCGTGGAGGTGAAGGACAACCCGCAGGTCGCGCACGTGTCCGAGTGGCTCGAGGCGGTGCGCACCCGCGGGAGGGTGTCCTGCCCTCCGGAAGACGCCTACCAGTCCACCGCCACCGTGCAGCTCGCGATGGTGGCGCTCGACACGGGAGGGCGTGTCGAGTGGGACGCGGAGTCGGGAGAGATCCGGGGGAACCCGAAGGCGGCGGCGCTGCTGAAGCGCGACTACCGTGCGCCCTGGGTGCACCCCCGAAAGGGCTGAGGGCGGAGGAGACGCGCCATGTTCAAGGGCTGGGCGGCACAAGAAGCAGGGGGCCGGTTCAGCCCCTTTGAGTACGACCCGGGTCCGCTCCAGGACGACCAGGTCGAGATCGGAGTCTCTCATTGCGGCATCTGCCACAGCGACCTGAGCATGCTCGACAACGCGTGGGGCATGACCCAGTATCCCCTTGTGCCCGGTCACGAGGTGGCAGGGCACATCAGAGCCAGGGGCGAGAAGGTGGAGCACCTGCAGGTTGGCCAGGCGGTGGGGTTGGGCTGGCACTCAGGCTACTGCATGACGTGCCCCAGCTGCATGCAGGGGGATCACAACCTGTGTGCAACGGCCGAAGCCACCATCGTCGGGCGCCATGGTGGATTCGCCGACAAGGTGCGCGCCCGTGCGGCCAGTGTGGTGCCCCTGCCCGACGGCATTGACACCCAGAACGCGGGACCGCTCTTCTGCGGTGGAATCACCGTCTTCACGCCTATACTGCAGTCTGGACTGAAGCCGACCGACCACGCAGCCGTCATCGGAATCGGCGGCCTGGGGCACATGGCGCTGCAGTTTCTGAAGGCGTGGGGCTGCGAGGTGACGGCCTTCACCTCCAGTGATTCCAAGAAGGAAGAAGCCCTCAAGCTCGGCGCCCACAAGACCCTCAACTCGCGCGATCCGGAATCGATCAAGAAGGCGGCGGGCAGCTTCGACCTCGTCATCTCCACCGTCAACGTCAAGCTCGACTGGAACGTCTACATCGAGACTCTGAAGCCAAGAGGTCGCCTGCACCTCGTGGGTGCCGTCCTTGAGCCCCTGGATGTGGGTGCCTTCCCCTTCATCATGGGACAGCGCTCGCTGTCGGGCTCCCCGGTCGGCAGCCCGGCCAACATTGCCAGGATGCTCGAGTTCGCCGCCCGCCACCAGGTCCGGCCCGTGGTCGAGGTCTTTCCCATCGAACGGGTCAATGAGGCCATGGAGCACCTGAGACAAGGCAAGGCCCGCTACCGCATCGTCCTGGACCTGGGTAGCGGGTAGGCCCGCGACCGCATCGTCCTGGATCTGGGTAGCGGGTCAGATGCCGATGTCGGTCTCGAATTCATAGCGGCCTGATTCGAGCTCGAAGACCGCCTTCCCTGCCTCGTACCCCGTGAGCTCGACCCCTTCCGCCTGCGCCGCCGGCTGGCCGCCCTCGGTCACGGCCTCCTGAGAGCTGGCCGGAAGATGGAGCGTGGCCCTGGTGTTCGCGGGCACCGTGGCGGTATAGGTGAGCCTTCCCTCCTCGACCTTCCAGGCACTCTCAATCCTTCCGTACGTCGAGTCGTAGTGGCCCCTCGCCCAGGTCATCTGTCCAGTGGGGTCGTATTGAGGCTGAAGGACGAAGTGCTTGAAACCCGGCTCCCCACGTTCGATTCCGAGGGAGTACGCCATCATCCATTGCCCGACCGCACCGAACGAGTAGTGGTTGAAGGAGTTCATGCTGTTGTTCCCGCCGAACCCGTCTTCGACCGTGTATCCGTTGAGTCGCTCCCAGATCGTCGTTGCCCCCTGATCGATGGCGTAGAGCCAGGACGGGTATTGGTCGTTCTGCAGTATTCGGTACGCGAGGTCGCTGCGGCCGGCGTCGGAGAGGGCCCTGCTGATCCAGGCGGTCCCGATGAAGCCGGTCATCAGGGAGTACCGGGGACGGGTGACCCCTCCATCGTCGATGTTCTCCCGCTCGACGGCCTCCGCGAGGTTCTTCCCCATCTGGGACGTCTTCTCGTCGCTGAACGCCCCCAGCGCCAGCCCCACTGCATAGGAGGTCTGCGTGTCGGCGACCTTCCACTCGCCGGGCGTACCGGATCCACCGCCGAAGGGCCGCCGCCCGCCAACAACCCCCAGGGTTCGCTGATCTTCATTCACGAACCTGTTATTGAAGAACTCCTTGCGCTCGCGGTGCATCTGCCAGAGTCGCTTCGCATCGGAGGCCTTCCCCAGGAGCTCTGCCGTCTTGGCCACGATCCACAGGTCGTACACGTGGTACGCCGTCACGAGGAAGTCAGCGCCGAGCTGGTTGTTCTGGGGACCGAGCCAGTCACCCAGCGTGTTGTCCGAGCTCAAGCCGTCGCCGCCGATTGTTGAGGCCAGGTAGTCGACATAGGCGCGCATGGCCTCGTAGTGCTCTTCCAGGAGCCTCGCGTCCCCGTACTGCTGGTAGACCTCCCACGGCACCGTGATTCCCGCGCTGCCCCAGAGAACCCCGCCGAAGCCCCCGCCCACCGGCGCGATGTCGGTGAATCTCCCCGCCGGGGACTGGACGTCGCGCATCGCGTGCATGTGTCGAGTGAGGAACTGGTCGGCGTTCGACACGTAGGTGGCCGTCCGCGAGAAGACCGAGATGTCGCCGGACCACCCCATCCGCTCGTTGCGCTGCGGGCAGTCCGTCGGGATGGACAGGAAGTTGTCGACGTTGGACCAGACCAGGTTCGACCAGAGCTGGTTGACCTTCGGGTTGGACGTCTCGTAGCCCGCGGTCAGGCCCTGGACCGAGCTGATGACGACAGCTTGCACCGCTTCGAGCGGCAGCGGCTCGTCGATCCCGGTGATCTCCAGGTACTGATAGCCATGCGAGGTGAAGCGCGGTTGAAAGACCTGCTCCCCCTCCTTCATGACGTAGATGTCCTGGCTCAACGCCCCCCGGTAGTTCTCCGTCATGATCATGCCGACGTTCTGGCCGGACTCGTCGAGATCCGGATACAGCATCTCGGCCACCCTCAGGACGACCTTCTGCCCGGTCTTTCCGTTCCGGAACGTGATTCGGGGCACACCGACGGAGTTCTGACCCATGTCGTAGACATAGACTCGGTCGCGGACCTCCTCCACGCTGCGGGCGGTCAGCGTCCGGAAGACCCCGGGGCTGCTGCCGATCTGCCCGATGAGTGACAGGTCGTCGTAGGAGAAGTCCGTGGTTCTCCCGCGGCGGTCAGTGATGG
>JAJDNV010000062.1 GCA_022340545.1 Acidobacteriota bacterium
GCGGCGTCGACCCAGTAGATCCCGCGGAGTGAGGCGTGGGCGACCAGGCCCGCGACCGTGGGGGAGAGCGCACCCCCGAACAGCGCGGCCCCGGAGAAGAACCCGAACGCGGTCGTGCGCACGCCGTCGGGGACCATCAGCCCTCCGACCGTGTAGCAGAGCGTGAGGGTGCCGCCGGACACGAGGCCGCCGAGGACGGCGAGCCCGAGGAAGGCCTGGTAGGAGGGCACCAGCGCCATCGTGGCCACGATCGGGGCTCCCCCCACCAGCGTGAGCAGCAGGAGCCGCCGGGGAGAGCGAGAGCGGCTGGCCCGGCCCAGGAGGGTGGCGGAGAGGGCAGCGGCGATCGAGTAGGCGGAGATCAGACCCCCGGTGGCCGAGGCGAGACGCGGCGTTGGTACACCGAGGTCCTGCAGGTGCAGGGGGAGGATCGGGGTGAAGGATCGACCGATGAAGTTCACGCCGAAAAGGACGGCGAGCAGGGCGAGAAGGCCGGGGAGGGCGGCCACGGTGCGGAAGCCCCCGGACGACGCCGCGCGGCGCTGCTCGGCGGGCCGCGGCGTCTCACGGTAGAAGGTGAGAACGAGGAGCAAAGTGAGAACGCAGACCCCGGCAGCGACGAGGAAGGTGCGCCGGATCCCGATCGCGTCGGCGAGGAGACCCCCGGTGAGCGGCCCGATCGCCGCGGAGAGGATCTGGGCGGCCTGGACGAGCCCCACCGCGCGGCCGGTGTCCTCGCGCGGGGCCTGGGCCGCGGCCATGGCGAGCCCGAGGGGCCCGAGTCCCCCGAAGACCCCGAGGCCCACCCGAAGGACCAGGAGCTGCTCGACCCGCGTGACCGCCGCACAGAAGGCGAGCAGGGCCACGTAGGCGACGAGGACCTTCACTGCGACGCCCTTGTGGCCGTGCCGGTCGGCCAGGCGGCCCCAGACCGGGGCGAGGAGGCCGGCCAGGAGCGGCGAGACCCCGATGAGGATCCCGGCCCAGAGCGCCGCGGTCTCGGGCTCCTCCACCCCGAGCTCACGCACGTAGAGCGGCAGGAAGGGCAGGACGAAGGCGAAGCCCGTGAAGACGGTGAAGACCATCACCACGGTCACGAGCTGGTTGCGCCGAGCGACCGCGGGGGTCTCCGTCACCGGAGGAGCCAGACCTCGCCGATCGCGAGGGATCCATCGATGGCCAGGCGTGTCCGGGTCCGCCCGCTCGAGCCCCGCTCCCGCGCCACGTCGGCGGCCCGTCCCCGCAACCGCACCTCGGGCTCCGGCTCCCGGGCCACGACGATATCCCGCCAGCGTACGCCCCGGCTCCAACCGGTCCCGAGGGCCTTGCTGGCGGCCTCCTTGCCGGCGATGGCGAGGGAGACGGCACGAACCCTTTCCGGGCCGGGGGCGGGAAGACGGTCGGCCTCGTCGGGGTCCATCAGCCGGCGGAGGAGCCGCCCACCGTAGCGCGCCAGCAGCCGCTCCACGCGCGCCATCTCCACGAGGTCCACGCCCAGGCCCACCACCATGATCGCGAGGGACTTCCTCGGCGACGATAGCACAGGCGCTCTGGACCGGCCGGAACGCCGAGCTTAGAATTGGCCCCCCCGGGGGAGGCGTGGTGGATATCCCGAAGGCAATCGGTCCCTACGAGCTGCGACGGACGATCGGGCACGGGATGTACGGCGACGTGTTTGAGGCGTACGACGAAGAGCGTGAGATCCGCGCCGCGGTGAAGCTCTTCGCCAAGGCTCCGCGGGGAGCGACTGCCTTTGCCCGCCTGCGCCGGGACGCCCTGGCCGCGGGGGCCCTCGGCCACCCGAACATCGCCACCGTGATCGGGGTCGGCGAGCACGAGGGGGTCCCCTGGGTCGCGACGGAGCTGGTCACGGGGGTGAGCCTCAAGCAGGTCGTGCGCTCACACGCCTTCTGGCCCATCGAGAGGGTCCTCGACGTCTGGCGGCAGCTCTGCGAGGGCCTCGCCCACGCCCATCGCGAGGGGCTGCTGCATCTCGACCTGAAGCCGAGTGACATCCGGGTGAACGCCGACGGCGACGTCAAGGTTGTGGACTTCGGGGCCTGGCACGTGAAGACCCTCGAGCGCCGGCGGCCTCGCACCTCCGACGAGGGTCTGCACTACCGACCGCCCGAGGTCGCGGCCGGAGAGCGCCCGGACGGACGAGCCGACATCTTCGCGGTGGGCGCCATAGTGTACGAGCTGGTCACGCGTCGGAAGGCCTTTCCCGGAGAGAGCCCCACCGAGGTGATCCGCAGCCTCTCCCGCTGTGACCCGGACCTCGCCTCGCTTCCCTCCTCCGCGTTCTCGCCGGGCTTCGAGCAGATGCTCGCCCGGAGCCTCGATCGGGACCCGGCGGCGCGGCCCGCCTCGTTCGAGGAGGTGCACGCCGACCTGGTGCAGCTCGTCCGCGACGCCGCCCCCCGCCTGAGGGAGGCGGACGCTTCGCCGGCTGCATCTCAACCGGAGCGCGAGGGCTTCCTCGAGGAGCTGACGCGTGCCCGGGCCGAGGACCGGCTCGAGGACGCGCTCGACGCCTGCCGGAAGCTCCTCGCCCTCGACCCGGACGACGAGATGGCCCGCCGGTCCCTCTCCGAAGTCGAATCCGTCGTGCTGACCCGCGAGGCCGATGAGCTCGTGGGCCAGGCCCTGGCCCACGCCGCGGACGGGAAGCTCGAGCTCGCCACCCGCCTCGCCGAGAAGGTCGAGCGCCTCGCTCCCTGGAGCCCGCGCTACCTCGAGCTGCAGGTCTACCTCGACGAGGAGAGCGCGCGCCGCGCGGCCGACCGGCTGGTCGCCACCGCCCAAGCGAGCCGGGCCGAGGGGCGCCACCAGGAGGCCCGGGCGGCGCTCGAAGGGGCGCTCGCCGCCATGCCCGGCCACGAGGCGGCGACCCGCCTTCTCGAGGAGTTCGAGGAGGGCGGCCCTTCGGAGGGGCCGAGGGGCTTGACGTCCGACCCGCCCGCGTCCAGCCCACCACCGGATCGTCCCGGCGCCTCCCGCAACGAGGAGGGCGAGGCCTCGTCCTCCCAGCAAACCGAGGCCGAGGCCCTCACCGCCGCTGCCCTGCGGCACTTCACCGCCAACGAGCACGAGCGCGCCCGTGATGCGGTGACACGGGCTCTCGCCCTGGACCCCAGGAACCGGAGGGCCCGGGAGCTGCAGCGGATCTTGCGGGTTCTCGGCTGAGTCGCCCTTATAATCGGGGATGGGAGTTAAGGAGGTCACGATGCGGGGTGTCCTTGTCGCGGCGGTGGTCGCAGTAGGCTTGCTGCTGGCCTCGTTCGCATCCGCCCAGGGTCTCGGCGACGTCGCGACCCAGGAGAAGGAGAAGAGAAAGGCCGCGCCAAAGACCGAGAGCAAGGTCTACACCGAGAACGACCTGGGACCGTCCGTGGCCCCGGTGGGAGTGCCCTCCTCGCTTCCGACCGACAGCGAGGCGTCGGCCGACGAGGGAGAGGAGGGCGACGGCGAGGACGCGGAGGCGGCCGCGGCCGCGGACGAGCAGAGGGCCCAGGCGGAGGCGGCCTGGCGCAAGAAGCTCGAGCGAGCCCAGAAGGAGCAGGAGGTCTATCAGGACGTCATCGACCGGCTCCAGCAGGAGCTCAACGACATCAGCGGTGGCGTCAACACCCCCGCCCGGGCCGCCAAGATCGCGTTTCTCGAGGAGAACAAGCAGCTCCTGGCCGAGGCCCGCGAGCGGGTCGCCACGCTGGAGGCCGAAGGCCGCGCCAACGGCTATCACTGAGCGGTCGTGACCTCCGTCTCGCTCGCCGCCGCCTTCGTGGCTGGTCTCGTTTCCTTCATCTCGCCGTGTGTCCTGCCCATCGTTCCCGGGTACCTGTCCTTCATCAGCGGGGTCAACGTCGCCCGGTTCAAGGAGGGCGGCGCACCGCGGGATGTCGTCCGCCGGGTGGCCCTCACCAGTCTCGCCTTCGTGCTCGGCTTCTCCACCGTGTTCGTGGCCCTCGGAGCGGCGGCGACGTACGTCGGCTCGTTGCTCCAGGAGCACAAGCGGACCCTGGGGCTCGTGGGCGGGATCATCATCATCATCCTCGGGCTCCACACCGCCGGGGTCTTCAAGATCCAGTGGCTGCTCGCCGAGAAGCGAGCCAACGTTCAGTCACGGCCCCTGGGGCTCGTGGGCGCCTACGTGGTCGGCCTCGCCTTTGCGTTCGGCTGGACGCCCTGCATCGGCCCCATCCTCGGGGCCATCCTGCTCTACGCCTCGCAGCAGGAGACGGTCGGGCAGGGGGTGGTGCTGCTCGCTGCCTACTCGGCCGGGCTCGGCATCCCTTTCCTGCTCTCCGCCCTCGCCGTCAACTGGTTCTTCAAGGCCTTCGGGCGTCTGCGGACGTCGATGCGGGCGGTCGAGATCGTCTCCGGGGCCCTGCTCGTCGGGGTGGGGCTCCTGCTCGTCACCAACCGCCTGACCCTCATCGCCCAGTGGTTCACGAAGGCCTTCCCCGGCCTGGCGAACATCGGCTGACCCCGCTTGCCGCCACCGTCGGGCAGCGATATGGTGGGAGGATGCGTCGTCGATTACTGTCTGGGGTGGGCGTGGCTCTCCTCATTGCCGTCTGTGGCCCCGCCCCGAAGACCTCCGAGCCCAGGGCCGCCCCGTCCTTCGACCTGCCCGATCTCAACGGAGGACGGGTCAGCCTCGAGTCGCTCGAGGGCAAGGTGCTCGTCGTGGATTTCTGGGCCACGTGGTGCGGCCCCTGCATCCAGGAGATCCCCGAGTACGCAGACTTCTGGCGCAGGAACCAGGCGCGGGGCATCGAGGTGCTGGGTATCGTCATGGATTCGGGCCCCCCGGACGACATCATGGAGTTCGTGCGCGAGTACAAGATTCCCTATCGCCAGCTCCTGGGCGACGACGACACCGCCGCCGCCTTCGGCGTCAACCAGGGATACCCGACGACGTTTGTGATCGACGGCGAGGGCATGATCCGGACGAAGCTGCTGGGCAGCCCGCCGACCAAGTTCGAGAAGCTGCAGGAGACCGTGGACGCCGCTCTCCAGGGCTGAGCGACCCCCCACATCCCGTTTGAGGTGATGCCGTGAGCGTGAACGAGGAGCAGGTCCTTGCCGCCCTGCGGGCGGTGCAGGACCCCGATCTGCACAAGGACATCGTGAGCCTGGGATTCGTGAAGAACGTCCGGATCGACGGCGGCGAGGTCGACTTCACCATCGAGCTCACGACCCCCGCCTGTCCGGTCAAGGACGACCTGAAGGCCCAGGCGGAGGACGTGGTGTCGGCCCTCGCCGGGGTCACTGCGGCCCGGGCGAAGATGACGGCGAACGTCAGCACCCGCGGCGGCTTCGGGCGTCAGGCCATTCCCGGCATCCGCAACATCGTAGCGGTCGGCGCGGGTAAGGGCGGGGTGGGAAAGACCACGACGTCTGTCAACCTGGCGATCGGGCTGGCGCAGAAAGGCGCGCGGGTGGGGTTGCTCGACGGCGATGTCTACGGGCCGAACGTCCCCCAGATGCTGGGTCTCCGGGAGGCCCCCCAGATCGCCGGTGAGAAGGGGATCCTTCCCCCCGAGGTGTTCGGCATCAAGGTCATCTCGATGGGCATGCTCGTGCCCCCCGACCAGCCGATCATCTGGCGGGGCCCGATGCTCCACGGCGCCGTCCAGCAGTTCATGAACGATGTCGTCTGGGGCGAGCTCGACTACCTGGTAGTGGACCTGCCGCCGGGCACGGGCGACGTGGCCCTCAGCATGGCCCAGAGCGTGCCCATGGCCGGGGCGGTCGTCGTGACGACGCCACAGGGGGTGGCCGTCTCCGACGTGCGGAAGGCGGTGGGGATGTTCCGGCAGCTGAACATCCCGGTGCTCGGCGTGATCGAGAACATGAGCTACTTCGTCTGCTCCCACTGTAGCGAGCGGACGGAGATCTTCGGGTCGGGAGGGGGCCGGCGGATGGCCGACGATCTGGGCATCCCCTTCCTGGGCGAGGTGCCGATCGACATTCGCGTCCGCTCCGGCGGCGACGAAGGTCAGCCGATCGTCGACGCTGCTCCCGACGCGCCGGCGGCGAAGGCCTTCCTCGACCTGTCGAGCCGGGTGGCCGCGCAGGTCTCCATCCAGAATACCCGAGTACTAAAGGTCGTTGAGACGCCCTAGTACCGTGGCCTGAACGGATTCCATGCAGCGTTCAGGCCACGATCTCGGGCCTGACCCGCTACTCGCCTTCGAAGCAGCTCCGGTGCGACCGACAGGTCTCGGGGCTGCACGGCAGCTCGTCGAGCCCCATCACCGTCGTGGTGAGAGCGCACCAGTACTGAGCGGTGGGCGAGGAGACCCGAAGGTTCACGTGGTCGCGCCCCGCCACGTAGTACATCTTCGTCCGCAGGCGTCGGCAGACAGGGTTCGAAGCGGCTTCGTGAGCGTCCATGGGCGTCCTCACGCGAGAGAAGCGACGACCCGGCGCACCAACGCGGTCACCAGATCGACCTTGTAGCCGTTGTCCGTCATCGGCTCCGCGCCGTCCACCGCCGCCTGGCCGGCGGCCTCGGCGCTGGCCGCCCCGAGCGGCTGACCGACGAGGGCCTCCTCGGCCTTCGTGGCCCGCCACGGAATGGTGGCGACCTGGCCGAGGACGATGCGTGCGCTCTTGACCGATCCCCCGTCCTCCTCCACCGCCACCGCGGCGGAGACGACGGGCCAGTCGAAGCCCGCTCGCTCCCGCACCTCGGCGTAGGCGGACTTCTTCCCGGCGGCCGCGGGCACCCGGATCTCGGTGAGGATCTCCCCCTCCCCGAGGGTGTTCTCCCGCTCAGGATCGACGTCGGGCAGGACGAAGAACTCCCCGGCGGGCACGGTGCGGGTCCCCTCCGGACCCTCGAGGACGAGGGAGGCACCGTAGGCCACCAGGGGGACCGCGGCGCTCGACGGGTGGGGCGGGTAGGCCGGGCCTCCGCCGAAGATCACGTTGTAGCGGTTCATGCCGGCGATGGCGAAGCAGGTGTCCCCACCCTTCTTGATGCACTTGTAGGACTCGAGGCGGTAGTACCAGCAGCGCGGGCGTTGGAGGAGGTTCCCACCGATCGTGGCGACGTTCCGGATCTGGGGGGACGCCGCCTCGCCGCAGGCTTGGGCGAGGGCCGGGAAGTCCTTCTTGATGTCCTCGTCCGCCGCCACCCGGGCCAGCGTCACCAGAGCCCCGATTCTTAGATTGCCGTCACGATCGACGTCGATGTCGTCGAGTCCGGAGACCGACTTGATGTCGACCAGACGGTTCGGGGCGATGAGGTGCTGCTTCAGGTGATCGATGACGTCGATGCCCCCGGCCTTGAGAATGCTGTTCGGCTTCTCGGCGAGGAGGTCGCGGGCCTGCGTCGTCGTGTATGCCTTGGCCAGCTCGAAGTTGTGCATGTCAGGCCCTCCCCTCCGCCTCGGCCAGGGCCGCCAGGACCCGGTCCGGTGTCATGGGCAGCTCCCGCAAGCGGGCGCCGGTGGCGTTGTAGATGGCGTTCGCCACCGCGCCCAGCGTCGGGACGATCGGAGGCTCCCCGAGGCCCGCGACCGAGGTGTTGTTGCCCAGGTTGGCCTGCGGCACGAGGATCGACTCCGCCTCGAACATGTCTTTCGGGGAGAGAATCTTGTACGCCTCGAGGTTGGGGTTCACCATCGTCCCGACGTTGGGGTCGACGATGCGGTCCTCGAGCAGCGCCCAGGACACACCCTGGATCATGGCCCCGATGACCTGGTTCTTCGCGGTCAACGAGTTGACGGGGAAACCGCAGTCGTTGACCGAGACCATCTTGAGGACCCGCACCTCGCCGGTCTCCGTGTCGACCTCGACCTCGGCGAACTGCGTGCCGGCGAGGTCGCGCCGGAAGGTCTCGTACTGCGTCTTGCGGTCCGCGGAGCAATCGATGACCTCCCCGGGCATCTTCGATGCGGCCTCCTTGAAGGAGAGCGCGCGAGCGGGGTCGGCGGCGACGAACACCTTGCCTCCCTCCGACTTCAGCTCCCCGGGATCGGCGTCGAGGGCCTTCGCCGCGACCTCGAAGAGCTTCTTCTTGGCCTCGTTCGCGGCGAGACGCACCGCCGGGGCCACGGAGTTCGTCGTGACGCTCCCTCCGGAGGAGGGGCCCTGGGGGTACTGCGTGTCTCCCACGTGGGAGGTGATGTCGGTGGGGGCGATTCCGAGCTCCTCCGCGGCCACGACGGCCATCGCGGTGCGGAAGCCGGTGCCGATGTCCTGAGACCCGGAGAACAGCTCCACCGAGCCGTCGCGGTGGATCTTGACCTCCACTGTCACGTTGGGATTGGCGAAGACGTACCAGTTACCGTTGGCCATCCCGATCCCGCGCTTCTTCGGTCCCGGGGTGTCGCCGGCCTTCTTGTTGCGGCGCTCCCAGCCGATGGCCTTCACCCCGGGGTCGTACTCCGCGGCCCGGATCGGGCTCGACTCGTTCTTCTTCCGGAGCTCGAGGGGATCGATGCCGAGCTTCTCGGCCAGCTCGTCCATCGCCGATTCCAGGGCGAAGGCCCCCTGGGAGTGCCCGGGCGCCCGCAGGGGAGCGGACGGGCCGGTGTTGGTGAAGACCGCGTACTCCTCGACCTTGAGATTCGGATTGTTGGCGTAGAGCGTGTTCGCCGGGCCGGCGGTGCCCGCTCCCCCGGCCACCCCCGCCGAACCGTAGGATGTGTACTCGACGGCGGTGAGGGTGCCATCCTTCTTCGCCCCGATCTTCACCGTGATCTGGGCGCTCGGGGCGTTTCCGGTGCAGAGCTGCTCCTGGTGACGGTCCAGCATGAGCTTGACCGGCGCCCCTGCCTTCTTCGCGAGCTTGCACGCCACCATCGCGAACGCGCTTCCGGTCGCCGAGGGGCTGAGCTTGCTGCCGAAGCCGCCCCCCATGTGCTCGCAGATGACCCGGACGTTCTTGCGGTCGGTCTCGAGGGCCTCGGCGAGGCCCTCGCGCGTCGCGTAGACCCCCTGGGTGGAGGAGTAGACCGTCAGCTGCTCTCCTTCCCAGTGAGCGACCACGCCGTGCGTCTCGAGACAGCTGTGGGTGTGGACGGGGAGGTAGTAGGTGGACTCGATGGTCGCGGCCGCCTGGGCGAAGCCGGCGGCGACGTTGCCCCGCCCGCCCCGGCGCGGCCCCGCGACGTTGCCCCGGACTCTCTGGTCCTCGCCCCCCGGGGCCTCACCTTCGGTGAAGACGAGGGGGGCCCCGTCTTCCATCGCCGCCCGCAGCTCGTGGATGAAGGGCTTCTCCTCGTAGGTCACCTCGACGAGGCGGGCCGCGTCCATCGCGACCTCGGGAGAGACCGCGGCCACCGCCGCCACGTCCTGCCCAGCGAAGCGCACCTTCTTCGACTCGGTGCTCCAGACCGCCTTCACGCCGGGCAGCGCCTCCGCCTTCGTGGTGTCGATGCTCACGATCGTGCCGGCCGGGATCGTCGCGCCCACCATGCGGCCGTAGAGCATGCCCGGGAGCTTGATGTCGTAGGTGTACCTCGCCCGTCCGGTGACCTTGAGCGGGCCGTCGAAGCGTGGGTACGGCTTGCCCATGTGCTGGAACCCGGGCAGGCTTTCGAGATCCCACGGCTTGAGGTCGCCCTCGGCCGCGTGGACCTCCATCTCTTGCGGGTCCGAGGGAAGACCGGCCTTCACCTTGAAGGTGACGGAGGGTTCCTGGGCTTTGTCTTCCTGAGGCATGGCCTACCCCCTCCTTGCCGTCTTCTGGACGGCTTCGAAGATCCGGCTGTAGGTACCACAGCGACAGAGGTTGCCGGCGAGGCCGTCCTTGATCTCGTCGAGCGTCGGGTCGGGGTTCTTCGCGAGAAGCGCGGTTCCCGACACCACGAATCCCGGTGTGCAGAAGCCGCACTGCAGGGCGTCGGCTTCGACGAACGCCTTCTGCAACGGGCTCATCTCATCGGGGGAGCCCAGCCCCTCGACGGTCGTGATCTCGTGGCCCTCGGCGTCGGCGGCGAGCATCATGCACGCCTTGATCGGGTCGCCGTCGAGGAGGACCGTACACCCCCCACAGGCGCCCCGGTTGCACACCTCCTTGGCCCCGGTGAGATCGAGCTCGTTGCGCAGGGCATTGAGCAACGTCACCCGGGGCTCGACGGTGACCGTCTGGGTGGTGCCGTTCACCCGAAGCCTCAGGGTCGTGGCGTCGGGTCCGATGACCGTCGGCTCCTTCGTGCAGGCGCCGCCGACCCCGACGACGGTGCTCGCGGCGGCGCCCACTCCGGCCGTCTTCAGGAAGTTGCGACGCGAGAAGCCCGGCGCCCGGCTCTGGTCTTCGGCGGCCGGCAGTTTCCTGGCCATGCTCCACCTCGAGAGAAGGGGCCGGGATCTGGGGTCCTCCCGGCACCGGATCCTGGAATGGGCACGATTCTGTGTCGCCCGGGCCCCGGGCGTCAAGAGCGATCGTGTGTGAAGTGATGTCACCAGAGGGATCCCCTCACCCCGCTCCATCGTTATCATTGGCGTCATGGGAGCAGACCATCCCGGGCCCGGTCTCGAGGGTCGCACCCTCGGCAAGTACCGGATCCTCGAGGCACTCGGGTCCGGCGGTATGGGCGAGGTCTACCTCGCCGAGGACACCCGGCTGGGCCGGCGGGTGGCCTTGAAGCTCCTCCCCCCCGAGATGGCCGAGCACCCCGAGAAGATTCAGCGGTTTGAACGGGAGGCCCAGACCATCGCGTCCCTCAACCACCCGGGCATCGTGACGCTCCACTCGATCGAGGAGGCCGACGGACGTCGCTTCCTGACCATGGAGCACGTCGAGGGACAGACGCTCGGGGCAGCCATCCCGCGGGGCGGGCTATCCATGAACCGTCTCTTCCCGCTCGCCATCGCCTTGGCCGATGCGGTGAGCGCCGCCCACCGGCAGGGGATCCTTCACCGCGACCTCAAGCCCGAGAACGTGATGTTGACCCCGGAGGGCCGGCTGAAGGTGCTCGACTTCGGGTTGGCCAAGCTCTGGGCGAAATCGGCGGACGACGAGGACCGCACCACACGCGAGACGCAGTCGGTGACCCAGGACGGACGAATCGTGGGGACGGTGGCGTACATGTCGCCCGAACAGGCCCAGGGTCTGCCCGTCGACCACCGCTCCGACGTCTTCTCTCTTGGGATCCTGCTCTACGAGATGACGACCGGTGAGCGCCCCTTCCAGGGCCGAACGAACCTGTCGGTACTGTCCTCGGTCCTCAAGGATGCCCCGCCCCCGGTTCACGAGCTCCGCGCGGACGTCCCGCGATCCCTGTCCCGGATGATCCAGCGGGCGCTCGAGAAACGCCCCGAGGACCGATACCAGTCCACCACCGACCTGCGGCGCGACCTCGAGGACCTCAAGCGTGACTACGACACCGGGGAGCTGCTTCGGGAGTCGACCAGCGGCAGCCGTCGCTTCGCCATTCTGGCCCCGAGCCGGGGCTGGCTGCTACCCGCCGTGGCCGTGGCCGCCGTCGCCCTGGCCGTGGCCTCCGTGCTTCTTTGGCTCGGTCGCAACCCGGGTCCGGCGGAGTCCGACGGCCGCTCCTCGATCGCGGTTTTCTACTTCGACAACCTCTCCGGGGACTCGCAGCTCGATTGGCTGAGCACCGGTCTCACCGACATGCTGGTGACCAACCTGTCACAGTCGCCCACGTTGCGGGTCCTGAGCACGTCGCGGCTGTACCAGCTTCTCGACGAGCTGGGCCACGGGGACGCCTCCGAGGCCTCGGCCCAAGCGGTGGGCGCGGTGGCCCGCCGGGCCGACGTCGAAACGGCCCTCGTGGGCAGCTTTGTCCGTGCCGGTTCCCAGCTTCGCATCCAGGCCCAGCTGCAGGACCCCCGGAGCGGGGAGGTGCTCGCGTCCGAGCGTGTCGAGGGCGACGCCGAGGAGGGGCTGTTCGCCCTGGTGGACGATCTGACTTCGCGGATCCGCAACCGTCTCGAGCTCGAGGTGATGGCGAAGGGCGCTCCCGCGGGAATCGCGGACGTCACGACGTCCTCCGTGGATGCCTACCGCTACTTCGCCCAGGGGATGAAGCACCACGAGCGGCTGGAGGAGCGCGAGGCTCGGGCGATGCTCGAGAAGGCGATCGCCGCCGATCCCGGATTCGCGATGGCCCACGCGAAGCTTTCGGTCGTCGACGCCAACCTGGGCGACATGCCCCGGGCCCGGGAGCACGCGGCGCGCGCCCTTGAACGGGCGGAGCGGCTCACCCCGGCCGAGCGCTACTACATCGAGGGTCGCTACTACTCCCTGGATCCCTCGACCTTCAACAAGGCGGTGGCCGCCTACCGGGCCGCGGTGGACGCGGTGCCGGACCTCACCGCGGCCCGGAACAACCTCGCCCAGCTGCTCCTCCAGTCGCGACGCTACCCCGAGGCCCTGGCCCACCTCGAGGAGCTGCGACGGCGAGGGATGACGTTCCCCGGGACCTACATGAGCCTGGCCGAGGCCTACGTGGCCTCCGGTCAGCCCCAGCGCGCGGAGCAGGCCCTCGTTCAGTACGTCGAGGATCACCCGGATCGCGCCGCGGGCTACGAGAACCTGGGGCTCTTCCTCGTCAACCAGGGACGCTACGACGAGGCGCTGCATGCCTACGACCGGGCCGGGGCGCTCGACGCCCGCAACTTCAAGCTCGACCACGGCCACTTCATCGTGCACGCATTGCAGGGACGCTGGCTCGAGGCGGAGGCGAACGCCCGTCAGCTCACCACGTCCTCGGACCCGCGTGAGCGATGGGAGGGGGGCGCGGCCCTGGCGGTGCTGGCCTTGTATCGAGGCGACCTGGAGACCGCGCGCGCCATCACCGAAGAGGGCCTGCGCGTCGCCGACTCCCCGGACCAGCGGGCCCGGGTGCGTCTGTTTCGTGCCGAGATCGCCGCGGACCTGGGCCAAGCGGACGAGGCGCTCGCCGAGGTCAAGAGGGCGCTGGCCGAGGCGCCGCAGGATCCGGGCGTGATCGCCGCCGCCCACACGTGCCGGGCCACCTGCCTTGCGCGCGAGGGCAAGCCGAAGGATGCGGCGCGCAGCCGCGAGGAAGTCGAGGTCTGGCTCCGGAGCCTGCCCGCCCCGCTCGCCGAGCCGCACCGGCTCCGCCTCGGGGGGGAGCTCGCCCTGGGTGAGGGCGACCACGCCCGGGCCCGTGAGCTCCTCACACGTGCCGCCGCCCTCCTTCCCGAGGCGACCATCGAGCACAAGGCCCCGGCGGCTCGGATCCACTTCGCGCTCGGGCGCGCGGCCCTGAAGGGCGGCCAGCTCGATGCCGCCCGGGAGGCCTTCGAACGCGTCGTGAACGGGGGGCTGGAGCGTCTGTGGGAGCCCATTGCCTACGTGCGGAGCCTGGCCCTCCTGGCTGAGCTCGAAGAGAAGGCGGGCCGCGCGGAGGAGGCGCGGCGTCTCTACTCGCTCTACCTCCAGCACTGGGAGAATGGCGAGATCGACCGGGCCGAGGTCACCGCGGTGCGCGAGCGCCTCGCCGCTCTCGGTGATCGACCGGACAAGGCGGCTTGAGCGGGGCCGCGGCCTTCACACGACCCGGCCGGTCCCGAAGTCAGTAGAGCAGGAACCGCTTGCGGCGGCGTCTGAAGACGTCCTGCTGCTTTCGCCAGCCGGGGGCCAGCGTCCTTGGGGAGCGCCCGGCGTCGATCGTCCGGCGGACCCGGTCGGTCCCGGCGAGGATGTCGATGGGCGGCTTGACGAGCTCGTACTCGTAGGGAGGCTCGCGCCAGGCAAACTGCTCCGGGTCCTGCCGCCGAGCGTGATGGATCAGGAGGAGGTACGTGAGAAATGCCGAGAAGCTCTTCCGGTCGAGGACGTGAACCTGCACGCCGTGACACAGCCGGCCGGCGTGCTTCTGGAACGTCGGCGTGAAGGACGCGGGACGGATCCCCACGCCGTCCAGGCGCTCTCTCTCGAGCGCGCGGGCCAGGGCCGGGCCGTCGAGCCACGGTGCCCCGACGAGCTCGAACGGCCGCGTCGTGCCACGCCCTTCGGAGAGGTTCGTGCCTTCGAGGAGGCAGCCTCCGGGGTACACAAAGGCGGTGTCGGGCGTGGGCATGTTCGGAGACGGGAGCACCCACGGGAGAGCGGTGTCCTCGAAGTGCATGCCGCGCCGCCAGCCGCGCATACGCACGACGTGCAGGTCCACGTCGAGCCCGAGCTCCTGGCGGAACATCAGCGCCAGCTCGCCCACCGTCAGTCCGTGCCGGACCGGCAGCGGGTGCATCCCCACGAACGACCGGTAGTCGGGGCCCAGCACGTTGCCGTCCACGACGACGCCTCCCAGGGGATTGGGGCGGTCGAGAACGATCACGCGCTTCCCCTCGCGGGCGCAAGCCTCGAGGACGTGAAGCAGCGTGTAGACGTAGGTGTAGTAGCGGGAGCCGACGTCCTGGAGGTCGACCACGACCGCGTCGAGCCCCGCCAGCATCTCCGGGGTCGGGACGCGCGTCTCCCCGTACAGGCTGTGAACTGGGAGCCCGGTCGCTGCGCGGGAATGGCCCACCTCCACGAGGTCCTGGGCGTCGGCCGTGATCCCGTGCTCCGGTCCGAACAGCGCGACGAGGCGTACCCCCCGAAGCCGGGCGATCGCGAGCGAGGCGTGGACGAGGTTGGAGGTGATCGACGCGGGGTTGGCGAGCAGGCCGACGCGCAGGCCCCTGACCCTGGCCGAGCGCCCGAGGAGGACCTCCAACCCCGAGCGTACGCGAGGGGCCATGGCCCTACTCCGTGTATTGGAGGGTGAACGGGGCCGGCGACAGGCCCTGACGCTTGGCGGTGCCCGTGATCGTCTCTTCCTCGAGCACGCCCTCGAACTGGTGGGCCGTCCCCTGAAGGTCCGCGGTGAACACCAGCGTGCCGCGCCTGAAGCTGATATCGCGCAGCGGCGAGCTGAGCTGGATGCTGCCCCGCCACGTGGTCATCGATCCCGAGACGCCCTTGCCGTCGAGACGGAACTCCACCGCGAAGCGCCGGTCGCCTCGATCGGGGTCCTGGATGGTGCCCTCCCAGCGCCCCTCGACCGCGACCTCTTCCCTCGGGGTTCCACCCGAGACCACCAACGCGGCCTGGGTCAGGTCGGTCGCCATCCTCTCCGTCGTGGGGTAGACGATGCTCGTGGGGACGCCCCGTCCCCGTCCCCGCCGTCTCGCTGCGGTGTAGATGTTCATGAAGACCTGGCCCCGGGGCGAGAGGGCCAGCATCCGGAGGGGGCGCTGGCGGTACACGAAGAGACCGAAGTAGTCCTGCAGGAGCGCGGCCCAGTGCTGGGCCAGCGCGCGGGGACGCACCTGAGCGCGGGAGCGGGACCCGGTTTCCCAGGCCCGGGAGTAGGCGGCAGCGTCCTCGGGGGTCGCGACCAGGAAGGACTCGACCTCGCCGGCCACCGCCACCGATGGGGATGGGCTCGGCCGAAACTCGATCTCGATCTGCTTGCTGGCCGCCGCGGTGACGAGGCGGTTGAGGACCTCCGACACATCCGCCGCCCGTATCGCCGTCGAGTCCGCCTGGCCCGGCCCTCCGAGGAGCAGGACCGGCGCGAGCGGCGTGGACACGAAGGCGAGTGGCTCGCCCGGATACCGGGTGACGGGAGCCGCGAAGAAGCGCGGCACGAAGGCCGAAGCGGTCGCCCGGGTGAGGAAGTAGCGGACGTTGTTGGCGGAGGCCCGACCGCCCGCTGTCACCACCACCGGGATCTCGGGGGACTCGGCGGTGGATGCGGTCGGAGCCACGACCGTGAGCTCGCTGGAGGACGCGGTGAGAACGAGGCTGGGAGCGCCGCCGAAGGTGACGGCGTTTCCGGGGGCATTGGGATCGAAGCCCCGCCCCTTGATCACGACACGTTCGCCCACGGGGCCTCGCGCGGGAGTGACCTCGAGAACCAGCGGGAGCCGTCCGATGAAGAACTCCATCGGCTCCATCGTGGTGCCACCGGCCTGCACGACCAGGTCCGTCTTCTGGCCCGGGAGCATCGCGAGGTCCGGCAGGACCACGCGAATGGTCTGCTCGGTCGTCTCCGCGACCTCTGCCGGCGTGCCGCCAAAGGTGACCGAGACCGGGGGCGACAGATGCTCGCCCCGTATGAGGACGCTCTCCCCGGGCAGTGCCACCTCGGGCTCGACGGCGGTGACGTGCGGCGTGCCGGGCGGGACGGCGGGAGCAGCACCCGCCGCCGCGGGCGCGGCGGAGGGCGCGGCCGGGCTCGGCTCCGGGGCCGAAGGCCGAAAGAGGAACCACCACGCGGCGGCCCCGATCGCGAGGACGCCGATCAACCCGCCCGCGACTGGAACAATCGGTATCGAAGGACCCCGGGGGCGACGCCCGGTCCGCCGAGCTTTGGGGGACGTCCGGCGCCGCGCCGGGGCCCGGCTGGGGGCCGGCGGCGGGGGCGGGGGAGCCGGCTCCGGCACGGTCTCTTCGGGCTCGTCGGTGGGGGCAAACGGGATGGAGGGGAGCTCGGTCTGGTAGTCCTCCGGTGGGGGTGCGGTCAAGGGTCTTGGATCGGCCGCCACCGGCGGGGCCTCGGCGTCTGGCTCGGCGGGAGGAGAGGCGGGCGCTGCCGCCACGGGTGGGGGAGGCGGAAGGGGGCTGTCGAACAGCCGTTCCTCCGCGGGTGGCACCTCGCTCGCCTCGAGGGGCGGCCCGACCGCCCCGTCGTCCACGACCACCTCCTCGGCGGGCAGGATCTCCTCTCCCGAGACATCGGCCTCCGCGTTCCCCGGGGGGGACGACGACGGAGGCTCGGCTCCGAACGCGGGCTCGGACGGTGGCGCCGGCTCGGCGTCGAGGACGAGGGGCGATCCCGCGGAGTCGTCGATGATGAGTGGAGCGGCCTCCTCCCCGAACGGGGAGGCCCCGGGACCGCCTTCGGCCATCGCCGGGGCCTCCTCGGCGGGGGCGGCCGCGACTCCTCCGGGAATCCTCACGAGAAGCTTCGCGCTACCCTTCGCGCCCGGAGGACCGAGGCAGATGCGGTCGCCTTCCTTCAGGGCCTGAACGCCCTCCACCTTCTCTCCGTTGACGAACGTCCCGGTGGCGCTGCCGCCGTCGGCGATGGCCAGTCCGGCCGAGCCCAGCGACAGGCTTGCATGCGCTGGCTCGACGTTACCGAGCATGATCTGGACGTCGGCGTCCATGCTCGAGCCCAGCACGAGTTCCTTGGCCGTCACGGTGAGCGGGTAGGTCGTCCCGTCGAGGGGTCCTCCCGTCATCACGAGCGTCGGCACCGTCACGCCATCGGACTGGGGATCCGCCACGTGGCTACCCTCCGCAAGAGACAGAAGGAAAAGGAGATCCTTCCTCGTTGGCGGCGATTTCACCACACGCCCTCCGCATGTGTCAACGCTCGTTGACACCCCCTGGCGCGCGGTGTTAGCGTCGGCGACGGATACTCATCGATCCATGACCCGGATCCTCTCGAGGACGCACCAGGCTCCGCCGCCGGAAAGCGTTCTCCAACAGCTCCGCATCCCCTTCGTCCGGCGCGCCACGCTTCTGCGTGGCGACGCAGAGGAAGAGGTCTTCGTGATCGACATCGGGCTCGCCGGCGTCTTCGTGGAGCGGGCACAGGCCCTCGAGAACGACGAGCACCTCTCGATCCGTTTCCCCTGGCCCGGAAGCGAGAGGCCCTTCGAGGCACGTTGCCGCGTCGCCTGGTGGCACCCGGAGGGAGCGACGCTCAGCTCCAAGGACCTCCCGCCGGGTGGGGGGCTCCAGTTCGTCGAGATGTCCGAGGCGGATGGCGAGCGGCTGCGGACCCTGCTCCTCGAGCACTGCCAGCGGGAGCCCCGCGTCCGTCGCTTCCTGCGCCACTGGCCCGCGGCGGATCGTCAGGGAGACGACCCCACCGCGGGCTGACGCCACGCGATGGCCCGCGTCCGCATCGTCCTCGTCCGGCCGGAGAGCCCCGCCAACGTTGGCGCGAGCGCACGGGTGGTTCGGAACACCGGTGCCGTCGGGCTCGACCTCATCGCGCCCGGGGACTGGCGAACGGTGGAGTGCTGGCGCACGGCCTGGGGGGCGCAGGACGTCCTCGAGTCCGCCCGAGTCCTTCCGGATCTCGGTCCGGCCCTCGAGGGGACGGTCCGCGCGGTGGCCCTGTCCGGCCGCCGGGGCGCGGGCTCGGACTCCGCCGACATCCGCGATGCCGTGGAGGAGATCGCGTCGCTGGCGCAGGACGAGACGGCGGCGCTCGTGTTCGGCCCCGAGACGAGCGGTCTGACCAACGACGAGCTGGCTCTCTGCAGCTGCCGGGCCCGCATCCCGGCGCACCCGGCCCAGCCTTCGTTCAACCTCTCGCACGCCGTCGCGATCGCGGCCTACGAGGCGCACCGGGCCCTTCATCGGGGATCTCGCGAGGGACCGCGCCGCGCCACCCACGAGGAGAAGGAACGGCTGCTCGAGCTCCTGAGAGACGGGCTCCTCGCGATCGGGGCCCTGCCCCGGGTGAACACGGACGGTCGCTTCCGCGACTGGCGGACCCTCGTCCACCGTACCGATATCACCCCCCGGGAGCTGACGCTCCTCGAGCACATGGCCCGCCGGATGGCGGGGGCCGCGGACGGCGGGTGATGGCCGAGCAGCGGGAGCCCTTCGCCGACATCGTGGTCCTCGAGGACGGGTTCTCGATCCCGGACCTGAAATGGCGTGAGCTCGCGTTCGTGGGTGCGCTGCGCGCAGAGGGCGACTACTGGGCGCGTGATCCCTCCCGACCCCTGCCCCCATTCCGAATCCCCGATCTCTTCCCCGACGGGGCCCGGTTCCGGGTGGAACGTCGCGCCGGCCGGGCGTTCGTGCGCCCCGAACAGTCCTGAGAGGCGTCTCCGGGGCCCTCGAGGCCTTCGTTCTATAATCCTCGCGTGGAGGTCTCACCGGGAAACGTTGCGCCTCGCATCCTTTCGAGGCCCGAACACATCATCTCGCGCAAGAACATCGATTCCGAGGCACTCAAGGTCCTCTATCGCCTGAAGAACCATGGTTTCGTGGCCTATCTCGTCGGAGGTGGGGTTCGCGACCTGCTGCTGAATCGTCGACCCAAGGACTTCGATGTCAGCACCAGCGCCCACCCCCAGCAGGTGCGGAAGCTCTTTCGGAACAGTTTCATCGTGGGTCGACGCTTTCGCCTCGTCCACGTCCGGTTTGGCAAGAAGGTGGTCGAGGTCGCGACCTTTCGGCGAGCCTCGGAGCCCGAGGCCGGAGACACCCTCATCCGTCGCGACAACACCTTTGGGACCCCCGAGGAGGACGCCTTCCGCCGGGACTTCACGGTCAACGCTCTCTTCTACGACATCGCCAACTTCTCCGTGATCGACTGGGTCGGCGGCCTCGGGGACCTCGAGACTCGCACGATCCGCACCATCGGCGATTCCGCCGTGCGCTTCCGCGAGGACCCGGTGCGCATGCTTCGGGCGGTTGCGCTCGCGGCCCGGCTCGATTTCGGGATCGACGCCGACACCGGCGAGGCCATCCGTTTCCTCCGCGGTGAGATCGTCCGGAGCAGCCCGGCCCGGATCCTCGAGGAGTTCTACAAGATCCTGAGACAGGGCCGCGCGCGCCGGACCTTCGAGATGCTCCACGAGTTCGGCCTGCTCACCTATCTCCTTCCGGAGGCGGATCAGGCTCTCGCCGAAGGTGGAGAGGCCCTTCTGGGTAGCCTCTCCCGCCTCGACGGGTACCGCAACTCGGGGTCGGCGGATCTGGAGGCCCTGACCAACTCGATCCTCACCGGCTCCTTGCTGGTCCCGCTGGGGGTCCCCCTGCGGCGGGTCGCCACGTCCACTCCCGGCTGGCGCCGGCGCGAGGGGGCTGAGCCGCCAACGGAGGACCTGGCGACCGAGATTGCCTCGCTCGGCGGCGAAGACGAGCCCCAGGGGGAGACCCCGTCGTCCCCGCCGCCCGTCGTGCTGCCCTTCGCCCGGCGCGACCTCGAGCGCCTCAGGCTTCTTCTCCTGGCCCAGCGGCGGCTGCGCGACCGGGACGCCCCCGCCTCAGCCCGACAGGCGCTGGCGGCCAAGACGTACTTCGACGACTCCGTGCTCTGGCTGGAGATCCACGGCGGGCCCGAGGGCGAGGAGCTCGCCGCGTCCTGGCGGGGTCAGAAGGCCAAGACGCGCGGGGCCGCGGGCTCCGACGACACCGGGGCCGGCGACACGGGGAAGGCACCCGCGCGCAAGCGCCGCCGCCGGCGCCGTCGTCGGCCGGCGACACCGTCCACGGCCCGCGCCTGAAGCGTGGGCCGGACTCGCCCACGGGAGGAGAACAGATGAGCCGCTTGCCCGACGCCGAGATCACCGAGCGTCTCGCACGGCTTCCCGGCTGGGAGCGTCGGGGAGACGAGATCAGCCGGGTCTTCAGCTTCGCCGATTTCCAGGAGGCCATGGTGTTCGTGAACCGCGTCGCCGAGCTTGCCGAGGCCATGAACCATCATCCCGACATCGACATCCGCTACTCGAAGGTGACCCTGACGCTGAGCACTCACGATGCCGGCGGTCTGACGGCGCTCGACTTCGACCTCGCGGGCCGGGTCCCGGAGTGAGGGCCCTCGTCGTCGGCTCGGAAGGCCAGCTCGGACGCGAGCTGGTCTCGGTTCTCGCCGACGACGTGGTCTGGGCGGGGGACCGCGCCGAGATCGACGTCACCGACGCCGGGGCGGTGGCTTCCCTGGTGGACGGTGTCAGTCCCGACGTGATCTTCAACGCCACCGCCTACAACAAGGTCGATCAGGCCGAAGCCGAGCCCGAGGTGGCCCTGGAGGTGAACGCCCTCGCCCCGCGCTGGCTCGCCCTCGCCGCGCGTGAGCGGGGGGCGTTGCTCGTCCACTTCTCCACGGATTACGTCTTCGATGGCCGGGCGAGCCGGCCCTACCAGGAGGAGGATTGCCCGCGCCCGCTGGGGGCG
Source organism: Acidobacteriota bacterium (assembly GCA_022340545.1). Taxonomy (GTDB): domain Bacteria; phylum Acidobacteriota; class Vicinamibacteria; order Fen-336; family Fen-336; genus JAJDNS01. The sequence continues at coordinate 20,870 of JAJDNV010000062.1, forward strand.
TACGGGGTGTCGAAGCTGACGGGGGAGCAGCTCGTGATGGCCGCGGGCGGCGAGCACCTGGTGATCCGGACGAGCGGGGTATTGGGACGGGGGGGAAGCGAGCAGAAGGGGGGCTCCTTCGCGGACCGCATCCTGGCGCGCGCGCGCGAGGGGAAGCCGCTGCGCGTGGTCGCCGACCAGACCTTTGCCCCGACCTGTGCCGTCGACCTGGCCGTCGCTTCGGTCGCCCTGGTCGGGACGGACGCCCGCGGTCTCGTCCACGTCACCAACGCCGGCTCCTGCAGCTGGCACGAGCTGGCGACGGCCACGTTGGCCCGGGCCGGGATCGACGTCGCGGTCGAAGCCATCGGCGCCGCCGAGCTGGCTCTACCCGCCCGGCGCCCGGCGTACTCCGTGCTCGACACCTCACGCTATCGCGCCCTGGGCCTGCCCGCCCTGCGGCCCTGGCGTGAGGCCCTCGCCGACTGCGTCCCGCTGCGGGTGGGAGGCGATTGACGGGCGGGGGGCTTTCCGATAGGCTCTTTCGGTTGTCCGTTGGGCGGTTAGCTCAGCGGTAGAGCACTGGTCTTACACGCCGGGTGTCACAGGTTCGAGTCCTGTACCGCCCACCAGGATCTCCCCGAAAGACCCGGCGCGCACCCCCGCGGGGTGGTAGTTCAGTCTGGTTAGAACGCCGGCCTGTCACGTCGGAGGTCGCGGGTTCGAGTCCCGTCCACCCCGCCAAACTCACATCCTCACCGGTGACTCTCACCCGCGACGTCTCGTGGCCCGACGTATGCCGGCAGACTGGCGCGACAACCGGAAGAAAGGGGAGACATGCGAATCTGGCTCGGGATCGTGATGCTGGCCCTGGCGCCCGTCGTCGCGCGGGCGGAAACCGCGCGCGGGACGGTGTTCGAGGACCTGGACGCCGACGGAAACCGAGATCCCGGGGAACCCGGGGTCCCGGAAGTCCGGGTCTCCGACGGCCGACAGGTGGTCCTGACCGACGAGAGCGGTCGCTACTCCCTGGAGATCGGTGACGAGGCCATCATCTTCATCACCAAGCCCTCGGGCTTCGCCACGCCGGTGAACGGCCACATGCTGCCGCGGTTCTACTACATCCACCAGCCCGCGGGCTCACCGGAAGGGCTGAGGTATCCGGGCGTTGCTCCCACGGGTCCCCTGCCTTCGGAGATCGACTTCCCGCTCCGTCGGCGCGAGGAGCCGCCCGCGTTCGAGGCGATCCTGCTCTCGGATCCCCAACCCGAGTCCCAGGCCGAGATCGGTTTCGTCGGCGATGACGTGGTGTCCGAGCTGATCGGGACCGACGCCGAGTTCGGGATGACCATGGGGGATATCCTCTTCGACGACCTGTCGCTCTTCCCCCGCTTCAACAGCGTCATCGCCCAGATCGGCATCCCCTGGTACAACGTGCCCGGCAACCACGAGATCAATCTGCTCGCCACGGACGACCGCCATGCTCTGGAGACGTTCAAGAGCCACTATGGGCCCCCCTACTACGCCTTCGAGTACGCCGACGCTGTCTTCTTCGTCCTGGACAACATCGACTACCAGGGAGAGGGAGAGGTCGACCCGGGCGACCTCCGGGGCACGGGGGGCTACGTCGCCCGGATCGCCGAGGATCAGCTCGCGTGGCTCGAGGCGGAGCTCGCTCACGTGCCCGAGGACGCCCTCGTCTTCCTGGCCATGCACTCGCCCCTCGAGACATACGCGGGCGAGGCCCCCGGGATCAACACCCAGAACCGGCGAGCTCTGTTTCGCCTGCTCTCCGGGCGGCGCCACCTCTACGCCGTGGCCGGACACACCCACACCACCGAGCACCACTACTTCGATGCGGAAGACGGTTTCGAAGGGCCGGCTCCCTTCCATCACCACGTGCTGGCGACCGTCTCCGGCAGTTGGTGGAGCGGGCCCCTCGACGAGCGCGGGATTCCCGTCACCGAGCAACGCGACGGCACCCCGAACGGCTACCACGTCCTGGAGATCGACGGGGTGAACCTGAAGGTCCGCTACAAGGCCGCCGGCAAGTCCGCGAGCTACCAGATGCGGATCACGTTCGACGTCGCGCACCACGCTCCCGGCGGAGATCTCCTTCGTGATTTTCGCCCCGGCGAGCTGCTCGACGGGCGGATGACCGTCGACGAGGTGCCCGCCGCCGACGTCTACGTGAACCTCTTTGACGGCGGACCCCGCTCGACGGTCGAGGTCTCGGTCGGAGGTAGAGACCCGGTCACCATGGAGCGGGTCTTCCGCGTCGACCCGTCGACCGACGAGCTCGTGCGCCGGAACATCGCGACGGTCAAGCCGTGGGTGGCGGCCCAGCCCTCGTCACACCTCTTCGTGGCCGATCTGCCCGACGACCTCGGTCCCGGGACCTACACGGTGACCGTCCGCGCGGTGGACGAGTTCGGAAGGACTCATCACGCCCACCGGGTGCTCGAGGTGCTCGGGAGCAGCGCCGCGCCCATCGACCCCGTCCGCTACCCCGACTGAGGATCGGTGAGGCCGATCCTCCGTACCTCCGCCGGCCAGGTATTCCTCGAACTCAGGCGTCGTCGTCCCCGGGGGGGCGGCGCTCCCTCTTCCGGGCGCTCCTCAGGCGCTTCTCCCGGAGCCTCTGCTCGACGGCGGCCGCCGAAGGGCGTGTGCGCCGTCGCTGCTTCGGAGCCACCAGGGCCCGGGCCACGAGCCGGCGGACCTTCCCCCGGGCGTCCTCGAGGTTGCGGGCCTGGTCGCGCGTGCGCTGGCTGGTGACCAGGAGCCGCCCGCGGGAGTCGCGCCGTGGCGCCGCGAGGGCCGCGAGGCGAGCGCGGGCAGCGTCGTTCAGGCCCTCGACCGCGTCGAGATCGACCCGCAGCTCGACCTTCGACGCGACCTTGTTGACGTTCTGCCCCCCGGGCCCGGAGGACCGAACGGCCCGCCAGGCGATGGCGCTCGGCGGAACCCGGACACCCCGGCGGACTCGGATGGGCTCGGCCACCCCGCGACCGTAGACGGCCGGGCGGAAGGCGTCAAACCGGTCGAGAAGAAATCACGCCGCGGCCGGAGCGCCCCGGGGCGTTCATTGTGGTAGGCTTACCTGTCTCTAGTAGCCGTTTGGTCTGGCGTTCGGCGGTAGAGGCCGCCCAATGGGGGGCGGTGTCGGGATCGTGAGCGCGCAGGCGACGTAGCAGACTAGGAAGGGCCGAAGGAGGCCTGACGTTCATGATTGAAGGCACCGTCAAGTGGTTCAATGAGTCCAAGGGTTTCGGTTTCCTCTCGCAGGAGGGTGGTCCGGACGTTTTCGTCCACCACACCGAGATCCGTGCCGAGGGCTACCGGACCCTCAACGAGGGCCAGAAGGTCCAGTTCGAGGTCGTCGACAGCCCGAAGGGGCCGCGCGCCGCAAACGTGACCCCTCTCTAGCCGGGAGGACGACGAAATCGACGAGAGCCCGGGGCCGACGCCCCGGGCTTTTTCTTTTCGGGAACGCCACGCGTGACACCGACGATGAAGGCCATGGTTCTCGAGCGGCCGGGCGAGCCGCTGCGGGAGCGAGCCCTGCCGGTGCCCGCCCCCTCTGCCGGCCAGGTGAGGGTCCGGGTCGCGGCCTGCGGGGTCTGCCGAACCGACCTCCACGTCGTGGACGGGGACCTGCCCGGCCTCCCGACCAGGGTCGTCCCCGGGCATCAGATCGTGGGTGTGGTCGACGCCGTCGGGCCGGGGATCGATGATCTCGAACCGGGGACCAGGGTCGGCGTGCCCTGGCTCGGTTGGACGTGCGGCACGTGTCGTCACTGCCGCCGCGGGCGCGAGAACCTGTGTGCCGAGGCCCGGTTCACGGGCTATCAGATCGACGGCGGCTTTGCCGAGTTCGCGGCGGCCGACGCGCGCTACTGCTTTCCCATGCCCGAGGGCCTTCCCGAGGTCCAGGCGGCGCCCCTCCTCTGTGCCGGGCTCATCGGGTACCGCTCTCTCTCGATGACCGGCGACGCGGAGCGCCTGGGCCTCTACGGCTTCGGGGCCGCCGCCCACATCGTCGCCCAGGTGGCCCGCCACCAGGGCCGGCGGGTCTTCGCCTTCACCCGGGCCGCGGACCACGAGGCGCAGGACTTCGCGCGGTCCCTGGGCGCCGAGTGGTCGGGGGACGCCCTCGGTCCCGCCCCCGAGCCCCTCGACGCCGCCATCATCTTCGCCCCCGTGGGCGAGCTCGTCCCTGCGGCACTGCGGGCGGTCGAGCCCGGCGGGGTCGTGGTCTGCGCCGGCATCCACATGAGCGACATCCCGTCCTTTCCCTACCGGATCCTCTGGGAGGAGCGGGTGGTGCGCTCGGTGGCGAACCTGACCCGCCGGGACGGTGAGGAGTTTCTCGCCCTGGCCCCGCAGATCCCGGTGCGGACGGAGGTGGAGACATTCCCCCTCGCCGAGGCAAACGAAGCCCTCACGCGACTCCGGTCGGGTCGCGTCCGGGGCGCAGCGGTTCTCGTCGTCGGCTGACGGCCCCCCGGACCCGGCGGGTGGTGTTTGGCCACGGGACCGCGGGCCGCTATAGTGACGACTCTACGGAGTCGCGATTCCCCCGGACATGGCCGAGCCCAGCCCACCCCCCTCCCTCGAAGATTGGGAGTTCCCCGGCTGGGGTACGGCGCGACGCCTCAAGGACCTCGACACGAAAGGCGTGCGGGTCAAGCGACTCGATCAGCCGAAGCACCTGCTCGGGCCCTGGCGCTCGACCGCGATCTGTGGGAACGACATCACCTCGAGCTGCCTCTACGTCTCGGCCCTGTGCGCGGCCCAGGCCGGGGCCTACGCCCCGATCGCGCTCGGCCTCGTCGCCGCCGTTCTCTACCTCTTCCGGAAGATCTACGCCGAGGTGGGCAGCGCACTGCCGCTGAACGGCGGCACGTACACCGTCCTCCTCAACACGACCAACAAGAAGCTGGCTGCCGCCGCCGCCTGCCTGACGCTGCTCTCCTACGTCGCCACCGCCGTCATCAGCGCGGGCGAGGCGATGCACTACGCCCACAACCTCTGGTCCGGGCTCCAGGTCTTCGGCGCGACCATCGTCCTCCTCGGGTTGTTCGCCCTGCTCAACGTCATCGGGATCACAGAATCGGCGGCCGTCGCGCTCGGCATCTTCACCCTGCACGTGCTGACCCTGACCGTGCTCTCCCTCACGTCGGGGGTGGCGGTCCTGCGGGACCCCTCCCTGCTCGCCGCGAACTGGTCAGCCCCAACGACGCAGGGGTTGGGGCGGGCCCTCTTCTTCGGCTTCGCCGCGGCCATGCTCGGCATCAGCGGCTTCGAGAGCTCGGCCAACTTCATCGAGGAGCAGAAGCCGGGCGTCTTCCCGGTGACCCTGCGCAACATGTGGATCGCGGTGGCGGTCTTCAACCCGCTGATCAGCCTCCTCTCGTTGGGCCTGCTCCCGCTCGCGGAGATCCAACACGTGCCGCCCGACCTCCTCGCGCGGATGGGAGGACAGTCCCTCGGGCCGGCGCTCGCCGCCTGGGTCAGCGTCGACGCGGTCCTGGTGCTGTCGGGGGCTGTCCTCACGTCGTACGTGGGCGTCACCGGCCTGGTGCGCCGCATGAGCCTCGACCAGTGCCTGCCCCAGCGGCTGCTGGCCGAGAACCGCTGGCG
>JAJDNV010000071.1 GCA_022340545.1 Acidobacteriota bacterium
TCCGGCTCCTCGCTGATCGCGGCGGCCAGCGCGCTGATGCCCACTGGCCCGCCGCCGAACTTCTCGATGATGGTGAGGAGCAGTCGGCGGTCGACGTCGTCGAAGCCGTTGGCGTCGACCTCCAGAAGGGCGAGGGCATCGCGGGCCACGAGCACGGTGATGGTCCCGTCCGCCCGCACCTGGGCGAAGTCGCGGACCCGCCGGAGCAGGCGATTGGCGACGCGTGGGGTGCCGCGGCTCCGGCGGGCGATCTCGCGGGCACCACCGGCCTCGATGGGAACGCCCAGGATGCGGGCTGAACGCGTCACGATGACGTCGAGATCGTCCTCGGTGTAGAAATCGAGTCGGTGCACGATGCCGAAGCGCCCTCTCAGGGGGGCGGTGAGGAGCCCGGCCCGGGTGGTGGCGGCCACGAGGGTGAAGGGCTTCAGCGGTACCTTCATCGAGCGGGCCCCGGGGCCGCTCCCGATCATCAGGTCGAGGCTGTAGTCCTCGAGGGCGGGGTAGAGGATCTCCTCGACCTTGGCGTCGAGGCGGTGGATCTCGTCGACGAACAGGATCTCGCGGGTGTCGAGCGCGGTGAGGAGGGCCGCGAGGTCACCGGCACGCTCGATGATCGGACCCGCGGTGGCCTTGATCGGCACCCCCAGCTCGGCGGCCAGGACGTGGGCGAGGCTGGTCTTCCCCACCCCGGGCGGACCGAAGAGGAGCACGTGATCCAGGGCCTCGCCCCGCCGGCGCGCCGCCTCGATGGCCACGCGCAGGTTGGCGACGACCTGGGGCTGGCCGACGTACTCGTCGAGGTTCCGGGGCCGGAGGGACTGCTCGAAGCCGAGGTCGTCGTCCAGGGGCCGGCCGGTGAGGAGGCGCTCGTCGGTCACGATGATTCGGCTCTAGCTTATCGTCCCGAGAGGATCCGGAGGGTCCTCCGGAGAAGCTCCTCGAAGCGACCGTCCCCGCCGTCCTCGAGGGCCTTCACAACCCCCCGCTCGGCCTCGTGCCGCGAGTAGCCGAGGTGCACGAGGGCGGACACGAGATCGTCCTGCCCGCCGGCCGGGGCTCCCTCGGGTGCGGGTTCAGTCCCCTCCAGGCCCTCCATCTTGTCCTTGAGCTCGACCACGAGGCGCTCCGCCGTCTTCTTCCCGACACCGGGGATCCGCGTCAACCGGGCGACGTCACCCGAGCGCAGGGCACCGACGAGGTCGGGGGTCTCGATCCCGGAGAGGATGCCGACGGCGAGCCGGGGACCGACGCCGGCCACCGAGATGAGCCGCTCGAAGAGCGCTTGCTCCGAGGCGGTGAGGAAGCCGAAGAGGGCAAAGGTGTCCTCACGGACGTGGGTGTGGGTGAGGACGCTCACCTCGGCCCCGGGCTCGCCGAGGCGGTAGAAGGTGCTGAGTGGGATCGTGACCCGATAGCCAACCCCCGCCACGTCCAGAACCAGCTCCTGGGGCGCCTTTCGGAGGATCTTCCCGTGGAGCTGGGCGATCACGAGGGCACCTCCGCCAGCGGGCGGAGGCAGGCCAGACACAGGGCCACGGCGAGGGCATCGGTTGCGTCGCCGGCCTCGGCCGGGTCGCGCATCTCCAGGATGCGGGCCACCATGAAAGCGACCTGGGACTTCTCGGCGCGGCCGAACCCCGTCACCTGCTGCTTGACGGTGGCCGGCGGGAACTCGTGCACGGCGAGGCCGGCCTCGGAGCCGGCCAGGAGAACAACCCCGCGCACGTGGCCCAGGACGAGGGCGGTGCGGGTGTTGGCGGCGTGGAAGACGTCCTCCACCGCGAGGACGTCCGGGCGGAGGCGCTCGATCACCGCAGCGATGCCGGAGTGGATGTGCCGAAGGCGCTCCGCCAGGGGGGCCTTGCGGGGCGAGACGATGGCCCCCTTCTCGACCAGGCGATGGCGGCGTCCGTCGCTGGCGACGGCCCCGTAGCCCGTGCGCAGGGAGCCGGGGTCGACGCCGAGGATGAGCATGCCTCCGGGGGCTTCAGCCCGCACAATTCACCAGGCCTTCTGCTGCGACGCGCGATAGCGCGCCTGCGGCGGGCGTGCTCGCTCCTCGCTTCGTCGACGTAGCGTCAGCTACGACTCCTCGCTCGTCGCTGCGCTTGCCCGCCTCGGCTGCACTCTCACGCGTCTCGCGACGAAGTCTGATGAATAGCACGGGCTAACCGGCCGCTGCGGTCTCCAGGTCCTCGGCGGAGATGTCGGAGTTCTCCCAGACGTTCTGGATGTCCTCCTGGTCTTCGAGGGCGTCGAGGAGCTTCAGCATCTGCTGGGCCTTGCTGCCGTCCAGGGGAACGCTGGTGTCGGCGACCTTCTTGACCTCGGCCTCGTCGGGCTCGATGCCCGCCTTCACCACGGCGTCTCTCACCGCTTCGAAGTCCGCGGGGGTGGTCAGCACGGTGAACCCCTCGGCCTCGGTCTGAATGTCCTCGGCGCCGGCCTCGAGAACAACTTCCATCAGCTTGTCCTCGGTGGTCTTCTCGGCGGCGATGGAGATGATCCCGCGCGGGCGGAACATGTAGGCGACGCTCCCGGGATTGCCGAGGTTGCCGTTGTACTTCGAGAAGAGGTGGCGGATCTCCGAGATGGTGCGGTTGCGGTTGTCGGTCGAGCCTTCGATCAGGAGAGCGACGCCGCCGGGGCCATACCCCTCGATCGTCATGTCCTCGTAAGTGGTTCCTTCGAGCTCGCCCGTGCCTTTCTTGATGGCCCGGGTGATGTTGTCGGCGGGCATGTTGGCGCCCTTGGCCTTGTCGACCGCGGTCCGCAGGCGCGGGTTGGAGTCGGGGTCGCCTCCACCGAGCCGGGCGGCGATCGTCAGCTCACGGATGATCTTCGTGAAGAGCTTGCCCCGCTTCGCGTCGGTGGCGCCCTTCTTGTGCTTGATTGAGTGCCATTTGGAGTGTCCGGACATGGCAAATGCTCCTGGGATTCCAGCTCAGTCTAACACCGAGACCCGTACGACTCTCGGGCCTCCAGTTATTCATCGACCCCCCACCCCTATCCCCTCCCCACGTAGGGGGAGGGGAAACGCTGGTGTCAGGCCCCGGCGCCGGCATGTCCTCAGGGACAGGACACGCCGGCGAGGATGGCCTGATGGCCAGACCGCATCGGTGGCCATTGTGCCCTGGGAGCCCCGGGCTCCGGGGTGTCGTCGCAACAAAAAAAGAGCCCCGGCTCACGAGGAGCCGGGGCTGATCGAAGATGCATTGTCGAAGATGACCGTAGATGAAGAATCGAGGATGAAGAAAAGTCCCGGCAACGTCCTACTCTCCCACCAGGCTGCCCTGGCAGTACCATCGGCGCTGGAGGGCTTAACGGCCGTGTTCGGAATGGGAACGGGTGTGGCCCCTCCGCCATGATCACCGGGATGAACTTATCAAGCCGGCAACAACCGAAAGATTCCATACGAAAGCGCTCGGGCGAGCGCAC
>JAJDNV010000110.1 GCA_022340545.1 Acidobacteriota bacterium
CCTCGAGACGGAGAAGAGTCTCAACATGGACTTCCTCGCCACCTACCTCGTGGATCCCTGGACCGCGGTCTACGTCGGCTACAACAACAACCAGAACAGCTTCCGGCTCGTACAGGACGAGAGGACCTCCGAGCTGGTCCCCGGCTATCGCATCGGACCGGACAGCTGGCAGTTCTTCGTGAAGATCTCGTATCTCTTGCGCTTCTGAGGAGTCAGGCCATGAGAAAGGTCGGTCGATTTTCGCAACTCGTCATGACGATGGCGCTTCCGGCGTGTCTTCTTGTCGCCGGACAGTCCGCGGCCCAGGACACGCCGCCAGGCCACAGGGCCGGCGGCGAATACTCCATCGTGGTCGAGGGGTATGACTGGGGGGCCGGAGTCAGCAAGGTCATTCTCTCAAAGGACGAGACCGTGTCGTCGGCCAGTGCCGGAGACTACACGGTGTCCGTCAAGCGCCAGACGGACTGCATGGAGCTTCCCCCGGAGCAGGCCGCTGGCGAGCGAATCGTCATTCATGCCTATGTCTCCGATTCCATGGGCAGGACGCGTCCCGAGGGAACCCATGTGACGCTCGTCCTGGCGGTGGCCCCCACGTGGATCTTGGGCAACCCCATTCAATACGTGCGCAGCGAGACGTGTCGCGGCAACGTGTGGGTCGACTACGACCTGACCGTCACCGACACGGTCCGCAATCGCGTGTGGGACACCGAGATCGGTCGCATCATGCCCCTCGTGGACCGCTTCGACCTCTCCGGTCGCTATGTCCACGACACGGGCATGACCCTGTCCTACGCGTCGTTTGCCCCCGAGACCAGCAACGAGAAGTCTCCGCTCCTGATCTGGCTTCATGGTGGGGGTGAGGGCGGAACCGATCCGACGATCCCGCTGCTGGGCAACCGTGCCGCGAACTATGCATCCGACGAGATTCAGGCCGTCTTCAACGGTGCATATGTTCTGGTGCCTCAGTGTCCCGGCGCATGGATGCACAACGCCCAGGGCGTCATGACACATGGCCAGGAAGACGACATCTACAACGTCGCGTTGATGGCCCTCATCCGAGAGTACGTCGCGGCTCATCCCGGTATCGACACCGACAGGATCTACGTTGGGGGGTGCTCGAACGGCGGGTACATGAGCCTGAAGCTCCTGCTGCTGCATCCCGACTACTTTGCCGCGGGGTTCATCAGCTCCCTGGCCTATCAATCGCAGTACCTGTCCGACGAGCAGATCCGGAGCATCGCTCATCTGCCGATCTGGTTCGTGCAGTCGGCGGACGACCAGACCACGCGGCCCGAGGAGACGATCCTTCCCGTTCTGGAGCGCCTGAAGGCCGCAGGCGCTCGAGACGTGCACGCGTCGTACTACGACCACGTCGTGGACATCACGGGGCTCTTCGGCGGAGACGACTACCACTACAACGGCCACTGGTCCTGGGTGTATCTGCACGCCAACAAGTGCCGGCGGGATATTGACGGCAGCCTCGTGAGGGTCGATGGCCGACCGGTCACGATCATGGAATGGATGGCGGCAAAGAGCAGGGCAGAGTAAGGAGGACGAAACAATGCAGTCAAGCAGGCGCAGCTTCTTCCAGACGGTGGGCGCCGGCGCGGCCGGCCTGGCCATCGGCGCAAAGGGCACGCCGTCCGCCTTCGCCCACGGTTCGGGGGCGGCCGGGGCGGACGACGGAGGACCGATCCTGCAGGTCGGCGACAAGATCGCCGTCGTAGACACGAGCTACGGGAAGATCAGGGGGTATGTCCTTCGGGGGGTGAACTACTTCCTCGGCATCCCCTACGGAGCCGACACCTCCGGGGCCAATCGTTTCATGCCGCCCCAGAAGCCCGAGCCCTGGGACGACGTTTTTCCCGCCCTCTTCTGGGGCAACTCGGCCCCCCAGAACATGGAGAACCGATACCAGAACAAGTACGGCGCCTTCCGAGACCACTGGAACTACTACGACGTCAACGAGGACTGCCTGCGGATCAACGTCTTCACACCCGCGCTGGGCGACGGCAAGAAGAGGCCTGTCCTGTTCTGGTGCCACGGGGGTGGCTTCACGAACGGCAACGGCATCGAGCACGACGGCTACAACGGCGAGAACCTCGCGAGGTTCGGAGACGTCGTGTTCTGCTCCATCAACCACCGCCTCGGCCCGCTGGGGTTCTGCAACCTGGCCGGCGTCGGCGGGGAGAAGTTCGCTCGGTCGGGAAACGTGGGCATGCTCGACATCGTCGCCGCCCTGGAGTGGGTCCGCGACAACATCGAGGCCTTCGGGGGCGATCCCGCGAACGTGACCGTCATCGGTCAGTCCGGGGGGGGCAGCAAGGTGACGTGCCTCACCGCGATGCCCACGGCCAAGGGGCTCTTCCACAAGGCCGTGGTCCTGAGCGGCGGCTCCCTCCGCCTGGGTGACAAGGAGGAGAACGAGAAGCTGGGCGAGTACGTGCTGAAGGAGGCCGGCCTCACGCCGTCGGACATCGGCAAGCTGCAGGAGATGCCCTGGAAGGAGTTCTACGCCCTCGCCAATCGGGCCGAGGACAAGGCAACCGAGGAGCTGGGCCCGCCGGCGAGAAGGCGGTCCCGGTCCTTCTCCCCCACCGTCGACGGCATCGTCTTCCCGCAGGACCCCTACTACCCCGAGGCGGCTCCAACCGCCGCCGATATCCCGATGATCATCTCCTCGACGTTCAACGAGAGCTCGCCCGGCTGGCTGGACCCCGCGCTCCAGACGATCACCCTCGAGGGGGTCGCGGAGAAGGTCAAGGAGGCCGCCAGAAACCGACCTGGGTACGGCGACAAGGCGATGGAGATCGTCCAGGCCTACGCGAAGGCGTTTCCGGACATGAAGCCGGTCGAGATCTGGTCGCTCGTGAGGAGCACTCGCCAAAGGGTGGTGGCGCTGGCGGACGTGAAGTCGAAGCAGCCGGCGCCGGTCTACGTGACCTGGTTCGGGTGGCAGCCGCCGCTCTTCGACGGCCGGATCGGCGCCTTCCACTGCGTCGACATCTGCTTCTGGTTCCACAACACCGACGTGATGCTGACCCACACCGGCGGTGGCGGCCGCCCGAGGACGCTCGCCACCAAGATGGCCGGCACCCTCGTGAACTTCATGCGCAGCGGCGACCCGAACGGGGCCGGGCTCCCGACCTGGCCGAGGTACACCTCGGCGAAGGGCGAGACCATGGTCCTGAACGACGTCTGCGAGGTCCAGAACGATCCGGACCGGGAGGCCCGGAAGGCCCTGCCGCCGATGGCGTAGGTCCCTTCGACCCGTCGTCGCTCCCCGGGTCGCGGGTGAACGGTTCTCGAGAAGGAGAGCCGGTTGCCCGCCCCCGGGGACGATGGCCGGCTAGTCGGCGTACTTGACGGAGCACCCGTAGGGTGCGCTCGTGGCCTTGGTGACCGGCTTGCCGGCGAGGACCTCATCAAGGGCGGCGGCCACGTAGTTCTTGGCGGTGGCGATGTCGGCCTGGTCCGTCGACGGCGTGTCGTCGATGCCGCCGGCGTAGACGACCCTTCCGGTCTTGTCGACGACGAACATGTGGGGCGTGGCCTTGGCCCCGTAGAGGCGGCCGACCGTGCCGTCCGAATCCAGCAGGTACGCAGTGGGGGCAGCGTGGCGCTCCTTGATCAGCGCGTCCAGCTTCTCCGCGGGAAAGTAGCCCTGCTTGCCCGGTGCCGAGGAGTTGATCGAGAGCCAGATCACACCCTTACCCGTGTACTCCTTCTGGAGCTTCTGCATGTGGCCACTGCCGTAGTGCTTGCCCACGAAGGGACACTGGAAGTTGGTCCATTCGAGCACAACGATCTTGCCCGCAAAGTCGGCCAGGCTGTGGGTGTGCCCCTCGTTGTCCGAAAGCGAAAAGGCGGGAGCCGCCTCACCAACGACGGCCGAGGCCCGGCTCGGGGTGGGAGTGAGCGCCAGGGCCGAGGCCAGGCCCAGCGCGACGACGGGCATCGAAAGTCTCTTCATCGGTCCAATCCTCCTGTTCGCAAGGTCTGCCAAGAGAGCCATCAGGACGATCCCGCCGGCGGGGCGAGCTCGTCGATCGCGTCGAGCACGACCTGCTCGCTGATGACCTCGGGGAGCAGGCGCGGGCGGGAGTCGGGGCCGGGGCCGTGGAGCACGTAGAGCGGTACCCCTTGCCGACCGTAGGACGCCAGGGCGGCGGTGATCCGGTCGTCCCGCTGCGTCCAGTCCGCGCGGAGCGCGACGATGCCCTCCTGCTCCATTCGCTCGAAGACCCGTCCCGAGCCGAAGGCGACGTGGTGATTCACCTGGCAGGTGAGGCACCAGTCCGCGGTGAAGTCGATGAACACCGGCCGGCCCTCGGCCCGAAGCTCGGCGAGCCGCCCGGGCGAGAAGGGCTCCCAGGGGCCCTCTTCGGCCGACGGCTCGGCCACGCCCCCGGCCGGGGGCGCCGCGGCGGCGGCCTGGGAGAGGCCGAGGCCGACCAGCAGCAGGAGGGCGGCGGCCACGCCGGACGCCAGGCGAGTCCGCGGTGTCTTTCCGGGCGCCTCGCCGCGGCCGTACAACCACGTGGCGAGGCCGATCACGAGCAGTGAGGCGAGCAGCAGCGACATCCCGTTGACGCCCGCCTGTCGTCCGAAGAGCCAGACGAGGGCCACGACCGCCGCCATCATCACGAAGCCCATGAGCTGCTTGAACGACGCCATCCAGGGACCGGGCCGGGGCACGAAGCGCAGCAGGCCCTCGAAGCGGGACAGCAGCAGATACGGGAACGCCATCCCGAGCCCGAGGAGCGTGAAGACGAGGAGGGAGGTGGCCGGGGGCTGACCCAGGGCGTAGCCGAGGGCCGATCCCATGAACGGCGCGGTGCAGGGCGTGGCCGCGATCGTGGCCAGGGCGCCGGTCCAGAACGACGATGCCAGTCCGGAGCCCGCCTCGATCCCGCCGGCCCGGGTCAGCGACGCGCCCACCTCGAAGACCCCGAACAGGTTGAGGCTGATCAGGCAGAACAGCGCGGCGAGGAAGGCGACGAAGGCCGGCGACTGGAGCTGGAACCCCCACCCGATCTGCTCGCCGCCGGCGCGCAGGGCCAGCAGCAGGCCGGCCAGGATCCAGAAGAAGGACAGGACCCCGGCGGTGTAGGCCAGGCCGTGCTGCAGCCGGCGGGCGGGCGACTCGCCGCCGTGCTTGACGAGCGCCATCACCTTGAGCGACAGCACCGGCAGGACGCACGGCATCAGGTTGAGGATCAGGCCGCCCAGGAACGAGAACGCCAGGGCGAGGGGCAAGGAGAGCGTGCTGTCCGGGGGCGGCGGCGTTGCGGCCGCGGCCGTCGCGGTCGCGGCCGGAGCCGCGTCGATGCGGAGGGCCACGGCGTCGTCGTCATGGCCCGCGACCAGCACCCCGCGCAGCGTGTCCGGGACGACGGCATTCGCGGCGGCGGGCACCTCGAGGCGATAGCCGCCTCCGGCGCGCAGCAGCCGCTGGGGGGCCGCGTGCTCGACGACCTCTGCCTCCATCGGGAAGAAGTACACCCCGTCGGGCAGAGGAGGGGTCCCTTCGGGTGGGAGCAGATCCAGCACGATCGACCCGTCGGCGGTCGTGCTCATGGCCTGCTGCCACCCCTCCGCCGGGACGGGCAGACGGCGTCGCGCCTCCCGGAACAGCGGCTCAGCGGCCGCCGCCGGACGGGGCGTGGCGGCCCGGACCGGCAGATCAAGGTGCAATTCGGCCCTGCCCGGCAGGCAGGCCTCCTTGCACTCGAGCCAGTCGACGCGGGCCTGCAGACGGACCGAGTCGCCCGAAATCGGGACCGTGGGCGTGATCTCCGTCAGGAGCAGGGTCTCTCCCTCGTATCCATAGCTCATCAGGGGACCGGCCGGCATCCGCTCGGGACGCGGCCACACCAGGGGCCCCGCCTCGAGGCCCTCGGGCAGGGTCCACCGAATCCGCGTGGCGAGACCCGCGTCTCCCGGGTTCCGCCAGTAGGTGTGCCAGTGCTCGTCCATCTCCAGGCGCAACCCGACCCAGAACGGCTCGCCGGGTTGCACCCACTCGAGCTCGGCCACGAGGCTGACCGTCGTGTGCTCGCTGCTCGCCTGGGCCCCCTGGGTGGCGCCGTGGCTCGGTGAGGCGGCGATCAGGGCCAGACCGAGGCCCATCCACGCCTGACCCCACAAGCTCTTCATGCGCGCCACCTGTCTCCTGCACGTCGTGCCCAAGGCAAACTCCTACTTGCTCAGTATGCGATTGGAGGAGAGGATACCGCGGTGCCCCCGCGTCTCGGCGTCAAGCCAGGGCAAAGCTTGTCACAAGGAGTGTCCGGGGAGTCGTTGCCTGTCCTCAACGCCCACAGCGCGAACCGCAGGTTCAACCCGGCGACCGGGTTACCCTGTCCATAGAGCCAAGGAGGTTCAATGCGAGCACGCGCCGGCCTGGTGGGCCTGTCGTTCCTCTCGGTGGTGGCGTTCGTCTTTGCCCCCACCCCGTCGGCGGCTCAGGGCTCCCTGGACGCGCGGGTGGAGGCCTTCCTCCAGGCCCACCGGGGTCGCTGGCGGGGCTGGAACGTTCCCCCGCGGGACGGACGTTTCCTGCACGACATGATCGTCGAGAACGGGTACACGAGGGCCCTCGAGATCGGGACATCGACCGGCCACTCGACGATCTGGATCGCCTGGGCCATGAGCAAGACCGGGGGCAAGGTCATCACCCTCGAGATCGACGAGGGCCGGCACCGGCAGGCGGTCGAGAACCTTCGGGAGGCCGGCCTCGCCGACTTCGTCGATGCCCGCCTCGGCGACGCCCACGAGCTCGTGAAGACGCTCGAAGGGCCGTTCGACTTCGTCTTCAGCGACGCGGACAAGGGGTGGTACACCCAGTACTTCATCGACGTGGCCCCGAAGATGGTTCCGGGGGGGTGCTACACGTCGCACAACATCGACATGTGGGGGATGGGGGAGTACGTCGAGTATCTGAGGAGCCGATCGGACTTCGAGACCACGATCGAGGACGACCAGACCAGCGGAATCGCGGTGACCTGCCGTAGAGGCGACTGATGTCACCTGGGCCGCTTTCCTTGTTGCTGCTGGCCAAGGCCGCCAGAATCCCGGGGACTTCCGCGTTGCCCTCGACGGCAAGCGCGGGCCCGGAGCGGAGTCCTTGATCGGTCAGACCCTCTCGCACTACCGGATCACCGCGGCCCTCGGGGCCGGGGGGATGGGTGAGGTCTACCGGGCCAGCGACACGAAGCTCGGTCGGGAGGTGGCGACCTACGCCGTGAGCGCCGACGGCCAGCGATTCCTGGTGAAGACGTACCCCGACGGGATCTCCCGGGAGAGGCTCCATGTCGTGACCAACTGGACATCCCTGATCGAATGAGGGAGCGAGATCGGCGTGGTCGGGCAGACCATCGCCGGGCTCGCGTCCCTGGGCGCCGCAGTGCTGGTCTACACGGGCCTGGCGCTCTCCTGGCGCCGGTTCTTCGGCAAGACCAGATCCTGAGCATCGCGGGACCCCGCAAGGGGTGACGGACCCGCCCGCCACCGAGATGAAAAAAGGCGTGAACTCGCTCTCCGCGAGCCTTCTCGGCCCCCGGCCCGTCTAGAATCTCGACAGTTTTCATGGGAGCGAGACTTCTCCAGGTCGGAGCGCTGGGTGTCCTGTTCCTGTGGTCCGCCACGGCCGTCGACGGGGGCCAGTCCTCCGAGGCGCGCCCGTCGCTCCACATCCCGCGAATCGAGAAGGCCCCCAGCCTGGAAGACTTTGCCTCCATGGAGCCCTCGACCCCCCTGGCGCGATCCATGGCCCGAGTCGAAGGGTTCAGGCAGTGGAGGCCACGGGACGGCCAGCCGGCCTCCCAGAGGACGGAGGCCTATCTCGGATACGACGACTCGAACCTC
>JAJDNV010000111.1 GCA_022340545.1 Acidobacteriota bacterium
GCCGTCCTCGAGAACCACCAGCAGAAGGACGGCTCGGTCGTCATCCCCGAGGTGCTACGCCCCTACATGGGGGGCGTCGAGCGCATAACGCGCTAGCTCTGGGCCACGCGCCGGGGCCCCTTAAGCGCCCCCCGGCGCACGGGCCCAGTAGTCGACCGCCAACGTCACCAGGAGCAGAAGGCCGACGGGAAGCGCGAGCCCCCGGAAGGCCCGGTCCGTGCGCTCACTGGAGCGGGCCCGGCGGTCGAGGGCGAGGAGCAACAGAAGCGCCCCCACCCAGACGAGGGCCACCCGCACCTCGGCCGCGGGGGGCCGCCACGGGGGGCGGTCCGTGCCCAGGCGTGACGTGAGCCTCGGGAGATACCGCGACGGAGAGACCTCCCCCTCGAGCAGGTCGAGCGCACGGAGGGGCCCGTCGCGGGTGTTGATCATCCGCATCTCCCACGGCTCGACGCTCATCAGCACCGCGAGGCCCAGCCCCGCCGCCACCAGGGGCCAGCGCCAGCGCGCGAGGCCCACCGTGGGGCGGATCGCCACCCTCACCGCGGCCCCGACCGCTAGCATGGGTACGAGAGGGATGAGAAACCGTCCGGGCGGCGAGAAACCCCACCAGTTCTTCCAGGCCAGCACCGGCACCATCACCGCGACCGCGGTCAGGCCCCAGGCCCAGCCCTCGCGGCGCGACCGACCGAGCAGGCGGCGGAGACCCGCCAGGCCGAGGACGAACACCGGGGCGTAGACGAGCAGCCCGAAGCCGCCGTCGAGGAAGACCCCGAGCAGCGTCCGCCCCGGCGTCATGCGCGCCATCGGCTTGGGGACGCGCGAGCCGTAGAGGGCAAATGGGTCGGGCCGGCCGAAGATGACCCAGAAGTAGCCGAAGTAGGCGAGGGCCATCACCGCGGCGGTCAACGCGAACGCAAGGCGGGCCCGCGAGCGCAGACGGAGGAGCGCAAACAAGCCCAGGACGACGGAGACGAGAGCCACCTTCACGTGCAGCCAGGGAAGCGCGGCGAGCGCGAGCGCGGCCACCATCGCACCGACGGGACCGGGGGACGACAGCAGGAGGTAGAGCGCGAGGGCGATCGCGAGGGCGCAGATGACCTCGGTGTAGAGGAAGTGGGTGTAGAAGAAGACCGGTGGCCCCACCGTCGCCGCCCAGGCCACGAGGGCCGCCTCCTCGTCGGCCCCGGCCTGGAGCGCCAGGCGACGGACGAGCAGGCCCAGCACCGCGGCCACGATTGCGAGAAAGACGGCGCAAGCCGGGCGCCCTCCCAGGGCGTAGACGGGGGCGATGAGAAAGGACACACCCGAGCTGTGGGTGGGGAAGGGGCGCCCATCCGCGCGACGGGTACCGGCCGGCATCCGGTGGAGCCCCGGCACGTAGTCGCGGTAATCCTCGCGGGCGAAGTTGTCGCGCAGGTCGAGGTCGCCTTCCTGCCAGATGCTCTGCGCCATCATCAGGTAGTCAATCTCGTCGCCGGAGGCGTCCACGGTCGTCACGTAGCGAACGCCGACCGCTGCGGTGAAGGCGGCCGAGACGAGGAAGAGGACGATGGCCGGCGGGGCTACGACCCGGAGGGGCCGGTCGCGCCACCGCCGGGCGCTGATCAAGGCTGCGGTGGCGAGGAGGATCCACCCCAGGGGGCCCGTGAGCAGGCCGAGACCGGGGACGAGGTCTCGCACCGGCTCCAGTCGCGCCAGGAGCAGAACGGCCGCGGCCTCCAGCAGTGGGACGAAGCTCCTCAGGACGACTCTGGTGGCCGACCGCATTGCCCGATACCTCAGTCGGCCGCTTCAGGACCGGTCATGGTGAAGGTCGGCGTGGCGCCACGCGGCGGCGGCGCGCGAGGCGTAGGCCTCGATCAAGCGGTCGTCGGGAGACTCGCCGTTGGGATCGGGAAGGACCAGACAGCCCACGTAGGCATCGGGTGTCGCCAGCGGCACGAGATAGGTCTGCCCGGCCGGCAGCTCGGTTCCCAGGGCCTCCGCCACCTCGAGCATCCGCTCCGGAGGCAGACGGCGGGGGGTCGTGACGGCGAGGTCGGCGGGGGCGGGTCGGGAAGCGGCCCCACCGAAACCTTCCCCGGAGGTGGCGGCCACGACCGGACCCCGCGGGGTCTGGAGGACCAACAATCCCCCCGCGTAGCCGCCGACCCGGCAGGCCCCCAGCAAGACGTCCTGGACGATCTCTTCCGAGCTGGCCCCGTCGAAGACCCTCTGGTCCACCGTCACCACCTGCTCCAGCATCGCCGCGTAGCGGCGGACCTGCTCGAGCAGCAGTCCCCGGCGCAGCCCCGCCGCGGCCCAGAAGGCCACGGCCTTGCCGCGGAGGATCTCCTCCTCGGAGAACGAGGGCGGGCCGAGCCGTCCGGCCAGCAGCAGGCCGACAACGTCCCCCTCGAGCAGCAGCGGCAGGGCCGCCCACGTCGACAGCGGCGGCGAGCCCGGGAGCGGCTGTGTGACACCCGCGGTCTCGGCATCGGCGACGATCACGGGACGGTGGCTCGTGCGGACCTCGTCGAGCCGCGGATTGGTCACCACCGCCCCCGACGGCTCGTCCTCCGCCCCGCGGGCGGCGAGGACGCGGAAGGCCTCCCCGGGCTCGCGCGCGGCGACCGCCGCGTAGTCCAGCGTGACCACCCGCCCGAGCTGGGTGAGCACCTCCTCGAGGGCCTGGTCGAGCCGCGTCGGGCGGTGGATGGCCTCCAGCGCCTGTCGCATCTCCTCCGCGGTGCGGCGCCTCTCCCGCTCGGCCTCCACGGTGAGACCGGGGCCGAGGTGCCGCCGCTCCCGGGCGATGGCCTCGCGCAGGGCCTCCGTCACCTCTTGACGCTGGCCCTCGTCGAGGCCCGAGAGGTGCCCTTCGACGTCGTGGAGGAGACGGTCGATATCCATTCTGCTTGCGCTGTCGGCGTGAGTGTACCATCGGGACCGCGTACAATCGGGGGGAAGGAGGCGGCCACGACTCGAGAGCGCATCCTGTTCATCTGCACGGCCAACGTGGACCGAAGCAAGACCGCGGAGGACCTCTATCGCGACGACGAGCGATACGAGGTCCGCTCCCGTGGGGTGGCGCGCTTCGCCACCAGGGAGCTCACGCGGGACGATCTCGACTGGGCACACCGCGTCTTCGTGATGAACGAGACCGAGGACCAGCACCGCACGCTCATCCAGGTGCGCTTCGGGAAGGTGAACCGGCCGATCGTCGACTTGGAGATCGAGGATCTCTGGCGCCGTGGCGACCCCGAGCTCCGGCAGCTCCTTCTCCGGAGGCTGAAGAAGCATCTCGGGGCGCCGAGGAAGGAAGCGCCGGCCGCCATGATGGGCGAGTCGAGCGAGGAGGGCTAGTCTAACTGGTAAGGCAGGAGCCTTGAAAGCTCCCGGGTCCTCGCGGCCCTTGGGGGTTCGAGTCCCCCGCCCTCCGCCACCTCTCGTTTCTGCTCCTTCGGGTTGGCGGGAATCTTTCGTGCTACGCTTACCGGCCTTGGCCCCCTTCGGCAGGCCACCCCTTCTCGGGGGTGGGCGCCTCGAGCGGAGAGGTGCTGGAGTGGCTGAACAGGGCAGATTGCTAATCTGTTGTAGGGGGTAAACCTCTACCGGGGGTTCGAATCCCCCCCTCTCCGCCAAGCTGGCCGGGAGCTGTGTCGCTGGGCCTGGTGGCCACAAGAGCTACAATCGAGCCCTTCCTCGTGTCCTCCCTGATCCTGCTCGCACTTCTCGCCCAGGTCCCGGCCGGCTTTCCGGTACCGCTCGCCCCGGGGACCTGGTGGGACTATCGTGAATCGTGGACCGAGCGGCTCGGGGGGATCGACTCGATCACCGACGCCGAGACCCGGTTCGAGGTGCGCGGCTCGGTCGACTCCCCGTTTCTGTACCAGAGCGGCGGGGACGACCCGGTGGCGGCCCCGGTCGAGACCGGGGAAGGCTGGATCCGTCTCGGGCCCTGGACCGGCGAGGACCCGCTGCCCGTTCCCCTCGAGGTGGGCCGCTCCGGACCGTCCTCGGAGGCCGGTCCCGGCTGGCAGGTCGAGGCGATGGAGGAGGTGACGGTCCCCGCAGGTCGCTTCCGTGCGCTCCGCTGCGCCTTCCGGACCCACCGGATGGAGTCGGTCCTCTGGATCGCGCCCGGCGTGGGTGTCGTCCGGGAGGCCCACGGCCCGCCGGGGCTGCGGCCGGATCTCGAGCGAGTGCTCCTCGCCTGGAGCGGTGGGGAGGAGCAGCCGGAGCGAGACGCCTCAAAGCCCGAGTGAGCCGGGTCGTTCTCTGACCCTCGGAGGCTTCGAGTTCCCTCCCGCCGATCCCGTCCGGAATACGTCCCGCCGTAACTCGGATCGGGCCCAATGCACGCCACACAGGGAGGTTTCTGGTCCCACAGTTTCCGCTTCTGATGCCAGGAGTGTATACTGTCGATCCGCTGGAGTTGTCGGGGGGTTGCCGGGCCTCCCTCCCGCCCCGCTCTCCCGGGCTGGAGGTCCCTTGGGTCCACGTTCCTCGCTGCCACGCGAGCGGGCGGGAGGCACACACGAGCGGCCATTGCCGTGCAAGCCGTCCCGCCTGGCGACGGCCCTCGAGCGCGCCGCCGACGCCATGCTGCTGGTGGACCGGCACGGCCGCATCCACGAGGCGTCGGGCGCGGCCCCGGAGATGTTCGGCCGGGGCGGCGAGGCGCTGCGCGGTGAGAACATCACCACCCTCTGCCTGCCCGTGGCGCGAGCCAGCCTGAGCGAGAACCTCGAGCGCGCCGCGCAGGACGGGCTGCACCTCTTCTCGACCCAGATCGTGCGCGGTGACGGTGTGGTCGTCCCCGCCGAGGTGAGCGCGCGGGTCACCCACGAAGGCGGCGACGGGCTCCTTATGTGCGTTGTACGAGACATCACCGGACGGGCGCTCAGCTACCCGGTGGAGCGTCTCCGCATGGAAAACGAGATCCGCAAGCTGCAGCTCCAGCTCCTTCAATCCCAGCGGCTGGAGGCGGTGGGCCTGCTCGCC
This sequence comes from Acidobacteriota bacterium, assembly GCA_022340545.1. Classification (GTDB taxonomy): domain Bacteria; phylum Acidobacteriota; class Vicinamibacteria; order Fen-336; family Fen-336; genus JAJDNS01. The sequence goes on from JAJDNV010000111.1 coordinate 4,990, forward strand.
AGCGGCATGGCTCACGACTTCAACAATCTCCTGAACGTGATCATGGGCTACGCGGAGCTCCTGGCTCGCTCGCTCCCCCAGGCCGACACGCGGCGCTCGCGCATCGACCACATCCTGCAGGCCACGTTGAAGGCCGGGACCCTCACCCGTCGCCTGCTGGCCTTCAGTCGCAAGCCGGTGGAGCAGCCCCGGGTGATCGACCTCAACACGCTGGTGAGCGAGGCCGAGCGGATGCTCCGTCGTCTCATCGGCGAGGACGTGAACCTGATCCTCGAGCTTGGCGGCGAGCTCGGGAACGTGAAGATCGACCCCGGTCAGCTCGAGCAGGTCCTGCTCAACCTCGCGGTCAACGCGCGCCACGCCATGCCGCGAGGCGGGGCCCTCACCCTTGCGACGGACAACGCCGCTCCGGCTCGGGACGACGGGGACCGATCCCCCCCGCCCGGCGGCTACGTGAGGCTCACCGTGACCGACACCGGGGTGGGCATGGACGCCGAGACCCAGGCCCTCATCTTCGAGCCCTTCTTCACGACGAAGCCGACGGGGGAGGGCACGGGGCTCGGCCTCGCCACGGTCTCTGGCATCGTGCAGCAGAGCGGGGGCCTCATCGAGGTCGACAGCGAGCCCGGGCGCGGGACCAGCTTCCGGATCTACCTGCCGCGGGTCGACGAGACGCCACAGCCGGCCCCCCTTCCCGCCACCTCGAGGCCCGGCCCGCGGGGGCACGAGACCATTCTCCTGGTGGAGGACCAGAGCTCGCTGCGCGACATGATCCGCGAG
>JAJDNV010000121.1 GCA_022340545.1 Acidobacteriota bacterium
GGCCTCTTCAACCGGGACGGCGGGTCGCGCCAGGCCGACGGCAACGGGTACAACTACAACGGCAACTTCTACTACGCGACCGCCCTGGACGACACCTGGGCGCTCCGGCTGTCGGCCGGCTACATGAAGGCCGACCCCTACTCGAGGCCGGTGGGCACGATCCCGCTCAGCTGCCACCCGCTCGGGGCGGACCCCTGCCGCGACGCGGAGGGCAACGCCCTCCCGGGTGGCTTTCCGCTCGGCGGCGCTCCCTACCCCGCCGACACGCCGGGCGTGGGCAACCAGTGGGTGAACAACGGCACCAGCCAGCCGAAGTTCGATCTCCGCCTGGACCAGGAGGTCGGAGGCGGCGGCCGCATCACCTATCAGGGGGGCTACGCCGGGACCGAGGGGATCATCCACACCGGGATCGGCCCGTTCGACATCGAGAGCAACTCCTACATGGCCTACGGAAAGGTGCAGTACCAGAAGGGTGCGCTGCGGATCGGCGCCTTCGGGAACTTCGTCGACGCCAGCGCCCCGAACCTCCTCCAGGTCGATCCCCAGACCCTGGGGCCGGTGGTCCTGGCATTCAAAACCCAGACCTATGACTTCGAGTTCAGCAACTCCAGCGTCATCGGTGGACGTCACGCCCTGACGTACGGGGGCAACGTCCGCCGGAACAACTTCGACATCACCCTCGCCCCGAACGGCGAGGACCGCAACGAGCTCGGCGCCTACCTCCAGGAGGAGTTCTTCGTCGACAAGTTCCGGCTCGCCGCCGGAGTGCGGGTCGACAAGTTCGGCAACCTGGACAAGGCGGTCTGGTCGCCGCGCGTGAGCCTCATGTTCAAGCCCACGCCCGACCAGTCGATCCGCGTCTCCTACAATCGGGCGTTCCGTTCGCCGTCGTTGATCAACAACTACCTCGACCAGGACATCTCGAACCCGGAGCCGGTCGACCTGCGCGGGCTCGCCCCGTTCCTGCCGCCTCCCGTCGCGGCGATGGTCCCGAACGAGCCCTTCTTCCTCACCGTCAACAACTTCGGCAACCTGGACCTGAAGGAGGAGAAGATCGACGCGATCGAGCTGGCCTACACGGCGACCCTGGGCGGCAGGACGACGCTGAACTTCTCGATCTACCAGAACGACACCGACGACAACATCAACTTCACCGTCCTGCTCCCGGACCAGGAGAATCCGCAGGGCCTCCCCGGACTGGAGTTCTACTCGCCGACCAACCCCGCCCGGGGCGTCGGCGCCGTGAGCTCCCAGCCGATCACGCTGAACCCGATCCTGATGGGCGTGCTGCCGCAGATTCCGCCGCCGTACGGACCGATCCTGCTCCCCCAGAAGGTGGCGACGTACTTGAACCTCGGACCGATCCGCAATCGGGGTGTCGAGGTCGGCATCCAGCACCGTTTCAACCCGGAGACGAGCGTCTTCGCCAACTACTCCTGGCAGCGCGAGCCGGAGATCCTCAGCGCGGCAGATGACCAGATCCGGTATCCGATCTCCGAGGTGGGCATCGCGCCGAAGAACCGCTTCAACATCGGCCTCAACTACAGCGGCTCCCTGTTCGTCGGCAACGTGTCCGTGAACTACTCGGACAAGGCGCTGTGGACGGACGTGCTGGGCTCCGAGTTCCATGGATACACGGACGCCTACACGATGCTGAACGCGACGGCGGGCGTGAGGTTCGCGGACGGACGGGTGACCCTCAGCCTGAGGGGCACCAACCTCACGAACGAGGAGATCCTGCAGCATGTCTACGGGGACCTGCTCCGGCGGTCCGTGCAGGTCGAGCTGAGCTTCTTCTCACGTTGAGCGGGGCGTAGGCATCTCGGGGCCCCCGGGCGCCTCGTCCGGGGGCCTTTTCTTTGTCTGGCAGGGGGTGGCATGGGGCGAGGGAGTCCAACTCGCGAGCCGGTGGCGGTGATCGACATCGGCTCGAACTCGGGCCGCGTGATCGTCTACCGTCACGAGACGGGAGGCCACCTCCGCATCCTGGCCGGGAGCCGTGCCCCGCTGCGGCTGGTACGCGAGCTCGACGCCTCCGGGGCGATCGAGCCCGAGGCGCTGGAGCGGGCCTTCGAGGCCTTGAAGGACTTCCGGGCGATCGCCCGGGGCTCCGGGGTGAGCCGCACTCTGGCGGTGGGAACCTCCGCGCTGCGTGACGCGTCGAACGGGGCGGCTTTCATCCGGCGGGTGCAGGGAGAGCTGGGGATCAAGATCCGAATCCTCTCCGGCGTGGAGGAGGCCCGGTACGGCTTCCTCGGGGCGGTGGGCGGGCTGCCCGTGCACAGCGGGGTGCAGTTCGACCTCGGCGGGGGCAGCCTGCAGGTCGCGCGCTTCCACGGTCGGCGGCTGCTCGGGGCCACGAGCGTTCCGCTCGGGGCCCTCAGGGTCTCTGACGAGTTCCTGAAATCGGACCCGCCGACTGCCGGAGAGGTGAGGAGGCTCCGCGATCGCGCTCGCACGGTGCTCGGGGAGGCCGGCCTCGCACCCCTCGGGGCGGGGGAGGGGCTGGTCGGCACCGGCGGCACTCTCCGGAACCTCGCGAGGATCGAGCAGAGGGCGTCGGGCTATCCCATCGGCCGTCTGCACGGATTCACGCTCTCGCGCCGCCGGCTGGGGGACGTGACGACGCGGCTGCTGAAGCAGCGGCTTCGAAAGCGCGCCCGCACCCCGGGGCTGAACCAGGATCGCCGCGACTCGGTGGTCGGAGGCGGGCTCGTGGTCGACACGCTCATGGATGTGCTGGGAGCGGGAGAGGTGCTCGTCTCCGGGCAGGGGGTGCGGGAGGGGCTGGCGCTGAGCCTGGCCAGCGACGCCCTGGGGGCCCCCGAGGCGGTGAGGCGGGACTCGCTCGACGCCCTCGCCGCCCGCTTTGCCGGCTGGTCGGCCGAACGCGCCCGGCGACGCGAGGCGGCGGTGGTGGCGCTGCACGAGGCCCTGGAGCGCTGGCCCTCGCCGGAGCTGGCCGAGGCCGTGCGGCAGGCGGCCTGGATTCTCGACATCGGCCGCACGATCGACTTCTTCGACCGCCACGAGCACGTCGCGGACCTCGTCCTGGAGACCGACCTCGCGGGCTTCACCCACCGTCAGGTGGCCCTCCTCTCAGCGGTCCTTCGGTGGGCGGGTGACGAGGACGTGCGGCCCCGCTCCTACGCCCCGCTGCTGGGACGGGCGGACCGCGCGGGGCTCGAGCGGGCCGCGGTGGTCCTGGCCCTGGCCGACGAGATCACGGAACGGTGTCCTCCCGGCTCGCCGGCCCGGCTGACGTGCCGGTTGCGGGCCGGGGAGGCGGTCCTCACCGTGCCGGCCCTCGAGTCCTGGCGCGGCCGTCGTCTGCCGGAGCGCTTCGAGCGCGCCTTCGAACGCCGCCTGCGGGTCGTGGCGGGGGGCGGGAAGCAGCGCTTGAGGCGGGGGCCGAAGCGCTAGCTGTGGGCCGTTGACGGACCAGTGCGGCTGCACCAGGTCAGTCCCGCCCGCGTGTCCCTTCCCTGGGGACACGCGGGTGTCCGTGGCCTATCTCAAGCATTTCCAGCCTGTCGGAGGCGACGCTGGCGCGTCGCGGCGTACACTCGGGGTCGACGCTCGTCTCGCAAGCTCGACTTCGCGTCCCCCGAGCCCCCTCCGTGGGGAGGGATAGCTTCGGGTCCAGGAAGCAGGTGCGTTTGGCCAACAGGCCTGCACTCGCTGGCATGTCCTTTCCCTGAGGACATGCCGGCGGACGTGGCCTATCTCAAGCATTTCCCTCCCCCTCCGTGGGGAGGGATAGGGTGGGGGGTCATTGAATGATCAGCGAGCTTGAGCGCGCTTGAGGGTTCGCTCGAAGTGCTCGAGCGTCGCGCGGTCGCGGGCGATACGATCGGCCCTCGGGCGCATCCCGTGCTTCTGACGGGGATGGACGAGCAGGCGGTGAGGGCGGTCGGCCTCGATCAGCTTCGCGGCGAAGGCCATGCTGTTGGCGAGGTGAACGTTGTCGTCGCCGGAGCCGTGGATGATGAGGAGCTCGGCTCGAAGCTGTGCCGCCCGCGTCAGCGGTGAGCCGTTGGCGTAGCCCTCGGGGTTGTCCTCCGGCGTGCCCATGTAGCGCTCGGTGTAGATGGTGTCGTAGAAGCTCCAGTCGGTGACGGGCGCGCCGGCGACCCCCGAGCGGAAGACACCGGGCGCGTGGGTGAGGGCGTAGAGGGTCATGTAGCCCCCGTACGAGGAGCCGGTGATCCCGATGCGGGAGGCGTCGACGTAGGGAAGGCCCTGGAGGTGCTCGACCCCGGCGAGCTGATCCTGGAGCTCCAGCTGGCCCAGCCTCCGATGGATGGCGGACTCGAAGGCCGCGCCCCGGCCGGCAGAGCCGCGGTTGTCGAGCTGCCAGACCAGAAAGCCGCGGCTGGACAGCAGGCGCTCGAAGGGAGACACGTGCTCCCAGGAGTCCGTCACGGTCTGGACGTGAGGCCCTCCGTACACGCTCACGACGACCGGGTATCGTTTCGTCGGATCGAAGCCGGGGGGCTTGAGGAGGGAGCCGTAGAGCGTCGCGCCGTCCCGAGACGTGAGCTGCACCCACTCCAGCGTGCCCCTCTCGAAGTCCAGGGCGGGGGCAGCGGGGTTGTCCTCGATCGACCACCGCTTCGTGCCGTCGCGGCTCGCGACCCACACGCGCGGAGGGGTCTCCGCGTCCGACCAGGTGTCGGCGTAGTGGCGACCGTCGGGGGAGACGAGCACGCGATGCGTCCCCTCCTCGGTGGTGAGGCGGGCGTGCCCCGTGCCGTCGAGGCGCACGCGGTAGAGGTGGCGCTCGCGCGGGTCCTTCCGAGTGGCGGTGTAGTAGACGAAGCCGGTGCGCTCGTCCAACGCGAGTGGCTGCCCGCGTGCCGCCGCGGAGAAGGAGACCCGGGCGTCGACCATCCACGGCCCGCGGGTGACCGCGCGGCAGGCGCCGGCGAGATCGCAGTCGTAGATGTGGGCGAACCCGCTCCGCTCCGACAGCCAGAGGAACCGCCGGCCCTTCCGGTGAAAGCGCGGGGGGAGGAGGAGGTTGACGAACGTGTCTGACCTCTCGGTGAGGACCGTCCGCGGGGTGCCCAGGGGGTCATGCGCCTTGTCGGGGACCGGGAGCAGGCGGAGGTGGAGCTCGTCCTGCCGCCGGTTGATCTGCTGAAAGGCGACGCCTCGCGAGCTCGGGGTCCAGACCAGCTGGGGCGCAACGTAGTGGTCGTCCGGGCTGGCGGGGACGAGCCGCTCTGGCCCTGCGCCGCCGTCTCCCTCGATGCCGACGACCCCGACGCGGACCACCGAGTTGGGCATGCCCGCCGTCGGGTACCTCTGCCACGTGACCACGTTCTGAACGGGCAGGAAGTCGACGATGGGGAAGAGGGCGACGGGTGACTGGTCGAGCTGGAGATAGGCGAGGGCCCGCGAGTTCGGGGCCCAGGCGAAGGCCCGCCCGTCGCGGTTGCCCAGCTCTTCCTCGTAGACCCAGTCGAGGCGTCCGTTCAGGATCGTGTCCGATCCCGTGCTCGTCAGTCGGGTCTGCCTTCCAGTCTTCACGTCGACCGAGTAGAGGTCGTTGTCTCGAACGAAGGCCACGCGCTTTCCGTCGGGAGAGGCGGTCGGGAATTCCTCGACGGCGTCAGTCTTCACGAGGGGACGGACGGACCCGCTGCGGGTGTCGACGATGTAGACATCGCCGCCCGCGGGGACGAGAAGGTGACGATCGTCGGGCATCCACGTGGCGTGGTGGAGGGCATCCAGGCCGTCCGGTCCGGCGGGAAGAGTCAGGGACCCCCCCCGGAGAAGGAGCTCTTCCTCGCCCCGCCGGGGGTCGAAGGCGTACAGGTCGGCGCCAGCGGGGGACGGGCGCAGGTAGGTGAGCCGCTCGCCGTTGCCGGTCCAGGCCAGGCGGGTGGGGATCGGGCCGGACAGCCCGGGGTCGTTGGCCCGCTCGACGCTCAGCGTCTCGAGCGGGTTGGCGGGCGTGGCGAGGACAGCCAGGCCCGCCAGGGCGAGAAGGGCCCTCATGCGGGCGCGGGGGAAAGGAGCGTGAGCGCGTCGACCACCGGCGCGCGCGCCGAGGATGACCTGAATGGACTTCTGCCCGGCATTCAGGCCATTAGAAGAGCGTGTAGATGAAGGGAGCGACCGCCGAGCCCTGGGTGAAGACGACGAGCAGGCCCAGCAGCGCCAGCATCAGCACGATGGGCCCCAGCCACCACTTCTTGCGGACCCTCATGAAGGCCCACAGCTCGGCGAGGATCCCAACCTTCTCCTTCGATCCCTCGAACGCCATCGTTGCGACTCCTAGTCTAGCTCGTAGAGCGTTCGCCAGTCCACGTCCTCGCGGAGCGGCGGCTGCTCCTTCTTGTCGAGCACGTGGTGCCCGAGGACGAGATGGTCCATGTTCGTCCGCATGAAGCACAGGTACGCGTCGTGGGGAGTGCAGACGATGGGCTCCCCCCGGACGTTGAACGAGGTGTTGATGATGATGGGCACCCCGGTGATCTTCTCGAACTCCGCGATGAGGTCGTAGTAGAGGGGCGCCTCGGTCCGCGAGACCGTCTGGAGCCGGGCGGAGTTGTCGACGTGGGTGACCGACGGGATGACCCGTTTGCCCTCCCTCACCTGGGCGACCAGCAGCATATAGGGGCTCTCGCAGTCGATGTCGAACCACTCCTCCGCCTTGTCCACGAGGACCGACGGCGCGAAGGGCCGGAAGCCCTCCCGAAACTTGATCTTCATGTTGAGGGTGTCGCGCATGCTCGCGTCGCGGGGATCGGCGAGGATGCTGCGGGCGCCGAGGGCCCGCGGGCCGAACTCCATCCGTCCCTGGAACCAGCCCACGACGTTCTGCTCGGAGAGGAGGCGGGCGGTGCGCTCGAGAAGCTCGCGCTCGCCCAGCGTCTCGTACCTGGCCCCGGCGCCGTCCAGGTACTTGGCGATCTCGGCGTCCGAGAACTCCGGACCCAGGTAGGCGTTCGTCCAGGCCGGGGTCCGGGCCTGCTTCTCGAGGGTGTTGTACAGATAGTGCGCGACGCCGACCGCGCCGCCGGCGTCCCCGGCCGCCGGCTGCACCCACAGCTCCTTCATCGGGGTCTCGCGGATCACCCGGCCGTTGGCCACGCAGTTGAGGGCGACGCCGCCGGCCATGCAGAGCCTGGAGAGCCCGGTCTCGCGATGGAGGTGGCGGGCCATGGCCAGCACCACCTCCTCGCAGACCCTCTGGGCCGAGGCCGCGATGTCGAACTCCCGCTCGTGCATCCGGGTCTCGGGCTGGCGCGGGGGGCCACCGAAGAAGTCGTCGAAGGCCCCGTTGGTCATGCGCAGTCCGTGGTCGTAGGAGAAGTACTTCATGTTGAGCTTGAAGGAGCCGTCGTCGTTGAGCTGGACCATCTCCTTCATGATCCGATCGTAGTGGACGGGCTTGCCGTAGGGCGCGAGGCCCATCACCTTGTACTCCGCGCTGTTGACCTTGAAGCCGAGGTAGTAGGTGAAGGCGCTGTAGAGAAGCCCCAGGCTGTGGGGGAAGCGGATCTCCTTGAACAGGGTGATGTCGGTGCCTCGCCCCACCCCGTAGGACGCCGTGGCCCACTCGCCGACCCCGTCGATCGTCAGGAGGGCCGCCTCCTCGAAGGGCGAGGGCAGGAAGGCCGAGGCGGCGTGGCTCATGTGGTGCTCGGCGTAGAGGATCGGGCCGGAATAGGGCTTGAGCTCCTTTCGAATGGTCGAGGGAACCCAGAGCTTCTCGTGGAGCCAGACCGGCATCGCCTTGCGGAAGGAGTTGAACGAACGGGGGAACGTGGCGACGTAGGTCGACAGCATGCGCTCGAACTTGAGCAGCGGCTTGTCGTAGAAACCGACCGCGTCGATCTGCTCCGGAGCGATTCCCGCCTCGTTGAGGACGTAGCGGATGGCGTTGGTCGGGAAGTCGGAGTCGTGCTTCTTGCGGGTGAAGCGCTCCTCCTGGGCGGCCGCGATCACCCGGCCGTCACGGAGGAGGGCGGCGGCGGCGTCGTGGTAGAAGCAGGAGATGCCGAGGACGTTCGTGGGCATCAGAACTGGTGCCGGGCCGCGCGCTCGGGGCCGAGCGGGTTCGGGTCGTGCGCGCGCCAGAAAGAGGGTTCGGGAGCCAGGCGGCGGTCGAGGGGATCTCGCCCGAAGAGGCGCATGGCGAGTCCGACCGGGCCGACCGAAAGCACGTAGATGATCCCCAGGAGGACCGTGGTCCAGACCAGCCCGATCCCCTGGAAGAAGCGGGTCCAGGCGGCGTAGGCCCGCGACTTCGGGGCGAGGAGGCGGAAGGCCACCTCGATCGCCACCACCGTCGCGGCGAAGGCAAAGATCTTCCACCGCAGGGGCAGATCGAGGAGCCAGGTGAGGGCGTCCTGCGAGCTCAAGTAGCTGAAGGTCCTCCAGATAACAGCCATTGATCATAGCACGGAGGGGTGGTCCGGAAGAGGCGGGTCCGGTCCGCTCGGCGGGCCCCACCGGCCCGGAGTCGAATGGGACGGTCTGAGGGGCCGGAGGGGCGAGAGCAAGCCGGCGTCTATAATCGAGCGCGATGGCCAAGGACGAGGCCGGGGCACGTTCGGAGTTTCTCCGGCGCCAGCTGCGGCGCTGGACAGACCAGGTGGCGGCGGCGGGGAAGGCGGACGAGCTGTTCGAGCTCGAGCTCTGGCTCCGGAGCTTCGAGCGGTTCTTCCGGATCGGGAACCAGCCCCTCTCCGAGCGCGAGACCCGCGCGCTGGGCCTGAGAAGCTGGTCGGAGGAGCTCCGGCTCGTCGACCACGCCATCATGCGCGTCGTGCACCTCTGCACCTCGATCCTCACCGAGGAGCAGGCCGATCTCACTCGTTTCGACCGCTATATCGAGACGAACCTCGCGGGGGACGAGGGGCTCGATCCATACATACAAAAGCTCGTGCGCCTGACGACCCCGGAGGCCGCCCTCACGCTCTTGCGGGAGTCCTTCGAGGACCTGCATCTCCTGCTCCTGGACCTGGTGCAGCTCGCGCGGCTGCCGTATGCCACGTTCCACGCGGTGGGGAAGATCCTGTACCGGGAGGTTCGTCGCAGCGACCTCGTGGCCATGATCATCGACAAGAAGTTCAAGCCCGTCCACGACCGGATTCGCAACCCCGCCATCCGGGAGCTCATTCGCGACATCCCGGACCAGACCGACCGGCGCCAGGCGGCCAAGGTCTTCCTGGAGCTCTTCCGTCTTCTGCACTACCTGGAGTTCACCGATCCCGATCGGCTGTCGGAGGAGTCCTTCCGCGACACCCTGCTCCCGTTTGCCCTCATCACCTCGGAGACGAGGTTCCTCCTCTCCTACATCGACCGGAGGGTGCTGAAGGGGCGGAACTCCGAGGAGGCGCTCTCGCAGGTCTACGACTCCTTCGTGTACTGCGTCCCCCTGGAGCTCAAGAAGGTGCTCAACACCGAGCTGACCGACATCTCGGTCACCCGCCAGGCGGAGAACGTGCGCACCCGGGTCGAGAACTCCCACGGGATCCTGAAGGACTGCTTCCAGCAATCCATCGTCCAGCTGGCCCAGGCCTTCGTCCCCGAGATCGACGGTGCCCGGATCTTCCCGGACTTCATGGCGAAGCGGGAGCAGTCCCTCCACCTTCGGGACGGCCTTGCGCGGGTGGCCCGCACGGTGCAGGACTTCCAGCAGACCAAGGACCCGGCGACCGCGGAGCGGATGAAGGCTGAGATCTCGGACTTCTACGATCACAACATCAAGTACCTGATGTACCGGGACTGGTCGGGCTTCGAGCTCTTCTACATCGAGATCCTCAAGTGCGGGAGCCTGAGCGGCCTGACCCAGATCGCCCATCGCTTCGAGACGTTCCTGGTGACCCTGCTTCGCGAGGTCCAGAAGCGCTCGATCCTCGCCGGGGCCCCCACCAGCGACGAGGTGAAGGAGCTCCTGCCGGAGGCCTGAGCGGTGCAGCGACCCGAGCTCTCCAAGGCACGAGCGCCCCGGCGGGCGCCAGACCGGGCGGGGTCGGGACTCGCCGCGGGACGGTCTGTCCGTGTCTGGGCCCGCTCGCCCCCCGAGCCGAGCCGCTGGCATCCATCGCGCGGCCGAGACGGGATTTTCTGCTAGACTCCGGGACGGCACGATGAGCGCGGAGAAAGATCCTTTCGCTCGCTTCCTCAAGCCCTTCGAGAAGGGGGCCGTCCTCTTCGAGGAGGGAGACGAGGGAGAAGAGCTCTACATCATCCGCTCCGGGAAGGTCGCCATCAAGAAGCGCGTACCCCACGGGCAGGTCACCCTGGCCGTGCTGGAGAAGGGGGACTTCTTCGGGGAGATGGCGATGCTCGAGCACATCGTTCGCACCGCGAGTGCGGAGATGGAGGAGAGCGGCAAGCTGATCGTGATCGACTCCCAGGTCTTCGGGGACATGATCAAGGCGAACCCCGAGATCGCGGTGAGGATGCTGCGCAAGTACTCCCTGCGCCTGCGCGAGACCACGAAGCAGATCGAGGAGCTGGCGGCGAAGGCGGAGGCCAACATCTCGGTGGGAGTGGTCCCGGAGGCGGAGGCGTCGCCGGTGTCCACCGTGCAGCCGGTGACGTCGGAGGAGCCGGTGGTGGCGCCGCAGCAGACCGAGGCGGTGGCCTATTTCATCTCGAAGGCGAGCGGCAACGTCTTCCCGGTCTTCAAGAACGACGCCCTGATCGGCCGCTACGACTCGGTCACCGGGAGCACCCCCGAGGTGGACCTGACCCAGGAGGACGCCTCGCGCAACATCTCGCGGCGGCACGCCCGGCTCGTGACCAAGGAGGGGAAGCACTTCGTGGCCGAGGAGATCGGGACGATGAACGGCACGTTCCTCAACGGCGAGAAGCTGCCGACCGGCGTTCTCACCCCGATCAAGGACGGCGACGAGGTCACCTTGTGCCGGCTGTCCATCACGTTCCGGGTGCCGGGACCCCGGGAAAGCCCTGAGGCCTCTACATAGGCCTCAATCATTCAATGACCCCCCACCCTCCCCACGTAGGGGGCTCGGGGGACGCGAAGTCGAGCTTGCGAGACGAGCGTCGACCCCGAGTGTACGCCGCGACGCGCTAGCGTCGCCTCCGGCAGGCTTGGAAAGACTCGAGTTAGGCCCTATGCGCCAGCGTGTCCTCAAGGACAGGACACACTGGCGGTTCTGGGCCTACTGGTAGGGTTCTTCGCTGTTGGGTTCGGTCCGCGTCGCTCGCAGGGCCTCGTCGAGGGGCCGGGCCATCCACCTGAGCACCCGCCGGGCCCGCGTCGAGTCGAGGGAGGTGTCGGCGGGGCGGGGGTCGGGGCCGGGATAGGTGGCCTGGAAGCCCGCCTCGATCCCCTCGGCGGGCAGGCCCAGGACCCGGGCGACGCGGTGCCCGAGCTCCAGCCGGCTCAGGCGCTCCGGCCCTCCGAGATGGAAGCGTCCGGTGGCTTCGCCCTCGAGCAGGAGGGCGAGGGCGGCGGCCACGGACTCGGCGTCGACGGGCGTCCGGAACTCGTCGGCGAAGAGCCGGACCGGCCGAGCCGCGCGCAGGGACCAGGCGACGGCCTCGCTCGCCGTGCCCCGCGGTCCGTGACCCCGTCCCACGACCAGGGCGACGCGGGCGACCGCGGCGGAGGGGTCGCGGGCCAGGAGGGCCTCCTCGCCGGCGAGCTTCGTGCGGCCGTAGACGCCCAGGGGTGCCGGGGTCACGGCCTCGTCCGAGAGGGCCTGCGTTCCGTCGAGGACGAGGTCGGTGGACAGTCCGACGAGGCGGATCCGCCGGGACCGGCAGGCGGCGGCGAGGCGCCCCGGGAGCCGGGTGTTGACGGCCTCCGCGACGTCCGGACGGGCCTCGCACTGGTCGGTCCGGCCCAGGACGGCGGCGTGAACGACGGCGTCCGGCCTCTGGCGCTCGAGAAGATCCTCCACGGCGCCAGGGTCGGTGAGCTCGAGGGCGACCGCCGGGAGGCCAGGGGGCGGTGCCGACCGGCGGTGCGCCGCGCAGACGTCGAGGCCGCGCTCGGCCAGCAGGGCAGCCAGGCGGCCCCCGAGGAGGCCGCCGGCGCCGGTGACCAGGACCCGCACCCCGGGGTCGGGCTCAGCCCACCATGACCGACCCGCCGTTCACCGAGAGCACGTGACCGTGCATGTACGAGGCGAGATCGGAGGCGAGAAAGGCGACGGGGCCCGCGATCTCCTCGGGTTGGCCAGGGCGGCCCAGGGGAATGCCGGAGACGACCACTCGACCCGCGGGGGTCGCGAGCGCGTCGCGGGTCATGTCGGTGAGGACCCATCCCGGGGCGACCGCGTTGACGCGGATCCCGCTCGGACCGAGCTCGGTGGCGAGCGACTTGGCGAAGGCGATGAGAGCGCCCTTCGAGGCCGCGTAGTGGGAGTGACCCGCCTCGCCCCGCTGGCCAGCGGTGGAGGCGACCACCACGATGGCCCCGCGGCCGCGCGGGAGCATGCGGCGCGCTGCCTCCCCGCAGAGGGCGCGCGCCGCCCCAAGATTGACCCGGAGGGTCTCGTCCCACTGCTCGGCGGTCATGGACTCGATCGGGGCAGCCTTCCAGATGCCGTGGTTCACGACGAGGATGTCGAGGGGGCCCAGGGCGTCCTCGGTCTCCCGGATCAGCCGCTCGGCCTCACCTTCGGTGGCGAGATCGGCCCCGATCGCGACGGCCTGGCTGCCCCCTTTCTCGACCGTGTCGACCGTCGCCCTGGCGGCCGTGTGATCCTCCACATAGGCGACGGCCACGCGGGCCCCGAGTCGGCCCAGGAGTGTGCAGACCGCACGCCCGATCCCCCGGCTCCCACCGGTGACGAGTGCCACCTTTCCGTCGAGGCTCAGCATGAGTCGGACCGTATCCGCACGGGGGCGCCCCGTCAAGACTGCCGGTGCGGCTAGAATCGACACGATGCCGTTCATCACTTTCGAGGGGATCGAGGGCTGCGGCAAGAGCACCCAGCACCGGCGGCTGGCCGAACGGCTGGGCGAGTCGGCGGTGGCGACGAAAGAGCCGGGGGGGACGGCTATCGGCCAGGCGCTGCGCCAGGTGCTTCTGGACCCTGCCACCCGCGGTCTCACCCCGACGGCCGAGCTCCTGCTCTACTTCGCCGACCGCGCCCAGAACGTGGCGGAGGTCGTGCGCCCCGGGCTCGACGCCGGCCGTGTCGTCCTGTGCGACCGGTACGTGGAATCGAGCCTGGCCTACCAGGGCTACGGGCGAGGGCTTCCCAGGGAGGCGATCCGCAGACTCGCCGAGCTCGCCACCGGAGGGTTGCGTCCGGACCTGATCGTTCTCCTGGATGTGCCGGTCGAGGTCGGACTGGGCCGGGTCGGGCGCCGCGGCGCCCACGACCGGTTCGAGGCCGAGGAGCGGGAGTTCCACGATCGGGTGCGACGGGGCTACCTCGAGCTCATGGCGGCCGAGCCGGAGCGCTGGCTGCGCCTGGACGGGGCGGCCAACGAGGACGCGGTCTTCGACTCCCTGTGGGCCGCGCTCGCCGAGCGGGGCCTCCTGGGCGGGGCGGGACGTTGAGCCTCGGCGACGTCGTCGGGCACGAGCGCATCCGCGAGATCCTGTCCCGCGCCCTCGCGCGGGACCGCCTGCCCCCGGCACTGCTCTTGAGCGGGCCCGACGGGGTGGGCAAGAAGACCCTGGCCCTCGCCGCGGCGCAGGCGGCCCTGTGTGAGAGGGCCCCGGCGCCCGAGCCGTGCGGGGAGTGTCGGACCTGCCGCAAGGTGTCCTCCGCCATCGACCCCGGGCGGCTTCGGGGGCAGCGGGAGGAGGCGGACCGCCACCCTGACCGGGACGAGTGGCGCAACTTTCGCCTCCATCCGGACCTGGTGCTCGTCGAGGGGTGGCGGCTGACCAGGACCGGCCGGCCCAGACCCGAGCCCGAGATCCGCGTGGGACAGGTGCGGGATCTCGTGGCCGAGGTCCCCGGCGCGCCGTTCGAGGCGCGTCGCCGAGTGTTCATCGTCGATGACGCTCACGGCATGAACGTGTCCTCCCAGAACGCCCTCCTGAAGAGCCTCGAGGAGCCGCCGCCCCGCTCTCACCTGCTTCTGGTGACGGCCCGGCCCCAGGGGCTGCGGCAGACGATCCGCTCGCGCTGCCAGACGCTGCGCTTTGGCCCCTTGAGCCGAGGGGCGGTCACGGCCTTTCTGGCCGACCGGCATGGGGTTTCGGAGGAGGAGGCGCGGCTGCGGGCCGCCCTTGCCGCCGGAAGCCTGGGGACGGCCCTGGCGTTCGAGTCGGAGGGCTACCGGGCCACGCGCGAAAGCCTCCTTGCGCTCCTCGAGCGAATCGAAGACCTGGACGCCCTTGCCCGCATGGAGCAGGCCGAGTCGCTCGAGCAAGCGGAGGACCCGGCCCTCCTGCTCACGACCCTGCGGTCCCTCCTGCGCGACCTGGCCGCCCTCCGCGCGGGCGCCACCGCGGAGACCCTCCTGAACGCCGACGTGGCAGGGCGGCTCGCACCCCTCGCCGCAGGCCCGCTCGGGGCCCGCGCGGTCAGCCTGGGCGAGACGGCAGGGGGAACTCGCACCGCCCTGCGAGGCTTCGCGAGCAAGCTGCTGACCTTCGACGTCCTCGTCGACGCCCTCTGCACCAAGTGATTCATTGCGCCGGCGCCGGCCGGTGTGCTACTAGTTCACTCAACAGCTACCCGCCGTTCGAGGAGCAGCCAGACGTACCCACCTCGCCCGAAGAGGGCGGCACCGGAGCAGTCCGGAGGAGGCCGTCAGTCATGAACCGCAAGCTGATCCGCCCGGACCTCACAGACCTGAAAGAGCACCGCCACGCTCCGGTCACGACCCCGAAGTACTTCCGGCATCGTCGCTCCATCCCCCCGGACCAGACGAACGCCGAGGGC
Organism: Acidobacteriota bacterium; assembly: GCA_022340545.1. GTDB lineage: Bacteria > Acidobacteriota > Vicinamibacteria > Fen-336 > Fen-336 > JAJDNS01. Next base: position 14,850 of record JAJDNV010000121.1, read on the forward strand.
AACTACTACCTGAAGCAGATGGCCAACAAGACGCGCATGGTCATCGTGCTGAAGGACGGCGAGGAGCTGCGCGGGACGATCGAGTGGTACGACAAGGCCGCCCTCAAGGTGCACCGTCCCGACCTGCCCAACATCCTTCTCCTGAAGGACAACGTGAAGTACATGTACAAGGAGAACGAGGAGCAGGGCGAGGACGACTGACTACCGTAGGACGCCGGCCGGGGTCGAGAACTCGTCGCGAGGGAAGAGGTCGTAGTTGAGGCCGAGGCGCGTCTGGGGGTTGGAGCGGCCCGGGATCGCGTCGCGGAGCCGCTCCTCCACCGCCACGACCGCGCCCTCGCCGAGGTAGGTCGACACCTCGAGCGATCGCAGGCGGGTGACCCAGGCCTCGGGGTCGATCGGGAGCGGGTCGATCGCGCCCACCATCAGGTTGCCGAAGTTGACGGTGTGGGGGACGGCGGCGGTGAAGGTCAGCATGGCCCTCCGGGAGGGGATCTGTGTACAGATGATGCCCCCCGGCTTGAGACGCCGGCCACACAGCTGGAAGAACTCCACCGAGTAGAGATTCCCGCTCCCGGGGCTCGTTCGGAAGAGGGCGTCGACCTGGATCACGTCGTAGCGCTCCTCCGAGCGCAGGAGGGCGTGTCGGCCGTCGGCAGGGACTACGTGCATGCGGGCGTCGCGCAGGAACGTGCGCAGCCGACTTCGGGGAGGCGTGAGCTCGGCGAGCGGCGGGAGGAGTGGAGGAAGCGAGGCAGCGATCTCCCAGGAGACGATCGACCGCGTCTCCCGGCGGCAGCCGGCGGCCCAGGCCGTTTCGCCCGATCCCAGGCCGACGACGGCCACGTCGGTCGGGGCCGGGTGGACCACGACGGGCAGCGCCCCGAGCATCGTGTGGATTCCCCCGTAGGGCACCCAGCTGTGGGGAAGCCCGTCCACCGCGATGCGCCAGGTCCCGCCCGGTCCCGGGGTGATCGCGGAGACCGCGGTGGCGTCTTCACCGATGAAGGACGGGCGGTCGGCGGTGGTGACGCCGTGAAGGCGGGTCCAGAAGGCGTCCTCACCGGGGAGCACGGCCAGGGCGAGGGCGAGCGCCAGTCCCCAGGCGACGGCCACCCGGCGTGATCCCCCGTGCCGGACGAGGACGGCGAGGAAGAGCACACCGCCAAGAGCGATGAGGACCCGCAGCGTCCCCGGCGTGCCCAGGCGATCAATGAGGAGAAGCCCACCCACGAGGCTTCCGGCGACACAGCCGGCGATGTTCGCGGCCTGAAGGAGCCCGACCTTGCGCCCGCTCGTGCGCGGATCGTCCTGGACGGCGCGCTGCAGGGCGGTGAACGACAACCCCATCATGAAGGTGGGAGGACCGTAGAGCAGCACCGGGAGGAAGAGGTAGAGGTGGGCCAGGGAGGCGAGATTCCAGTCGGCCCCGAGCTGGAAGAACCAGTCGGTGGCCCAGTAGTCGACGAACCAGGCGTACCCGGGGGCGGAGACCGGGGCGCGTGCGAGGAGGGTGACGGCGAGGGCGGAGTAGACGAGGAGCGCGCACTGGAGGACGACGAAGGTCGACAACGGACGCGACCAGCGGGGGGCGAGACGTCCCCCGACGAGGCTGCCAAGGCCGAGGCCCAGGAGGTAGAAGCAGAGGACGCTGCCAAAGGTGAAGGCCATGCTCTTCACCGCCACGTCAGTCACCCGGAACCAGAGGATCTCGAGTGAGAGGGCGATGAAGCCGGAGAGGGCATAGAGCCCCATCCAGAGGGCGAGGCCGTGCCGTTCGGTCGGTCCGAGGGGGCTGGCGACAACCCCGGGGGCCGAGGGGGTGTCCCCCGGGGCGGGGGAGGGTCGGTCGGCCCGGTCCTGGAGGACGCCGGCCGCCACGGCAGCGGCGCCCGCGAGCAGGTTGGCGGCCACGCCCCAGTTCACCGCCCCGTCCAGTCCGTAGAAGCGGAAGAGCCACCAGGGCGTGACGAGGGCGCCGGTGGCGGCGCCGAGAACGTTGATGCCGTAGAGGAGCCCGATCGTGCGCGGCGCGGTGAGGACATCCCGCACGAGGGCGCGTACGAGGAAGGGCAGCGACATGCCCATGAGGACAGTCGGAGGAAGGAGGGCCAGGAAGTGGGTGACGGCGGCGCCGGCGGTGGACCGGTACAGATCCGAAGCCCACCGCTCGAGACCGTCGTAGTACAGAGAGACGCTG
>JAJDNV010000136.1 GCA_022340545.1 Acidobacteriota bacterium
CCGAGGATGAGGCCGCAGAAGGTGAACGGGATCGCATACAGCAGGGCGAGCGGCATCGACTTGAAGAAGGCGACGACGAAAGGAAGCCTCCCGATCGATGCCGGGAGGGTGGCCGGCGCGTGGTAGAACGCGACGGAGGACCCGAGAAGGCTGAGCACGAAGAGGGCGGCGCACGCGCTCAGGGCGTCGTCGAGCCGCTCGAGGAAGGTCCCGAGCCACCGCGTGAGAATCACCCCCGAGAAAGCGAATCCGAGCATGGTCAGGGAGATGACCAGAAAGGCGTAGTTGTTCAGCAGCTTCGCCGAGACCATGCGGTGGACCAGGACCTGGGTGAACAGGGTCGCCGCCGCGGTCAGGAAGGCCATGAACGTGGCGCGAGCCGACGGTGTGAGGATCATGCTGGTCCACCTCCTCCGATCTGGGGGAATCGTAGCCGACGTCCTAGCCCTGATCGGTGGTCCGGGCACAGACCGGCATGAGCGAGAGGGCTTCGATCCCCCGAGAACGGGCCACGGTCAGAGGGCCGACGATGAGCGCACGGGGGGAAGGCACCAGCCCACCGTCAAATAAACCGGGATGGCGGCCAGAAGCAGGGCGTTGATGCCCCAGGTCATCGAGAACGCCACGCTCAACACCGGGGCCAGCACCGAGAAGATCCCGTTGATGCCCCAGGCCCAGGGAACGTACTCGGGCGCGGTGGGCTTCAGACGCTCGAGGGCGGAGGGCACGAAGACGCCAAGGCAGAGGCCCAGGGGGAAGACCAATGCAACCACCAGGGCCACTCGAGCGACGAACGGAAGCCCGATGAACGCCGGCAGCCGCGGCAACGCAAGCGCGTACTCGAGCAGGATCAGGATGCCCAGGACGTAGCTGACCACGCGGAGCTCGCGGAGAAGCCGGAGGATCCCGGCCGAGAAGAGCGACCCGAGACCGGTCGAGAACAGGAGCGCGGCGAGAACCACGGACAGCGAGTAGTTCGGATGGCCGAGGAAGAGCCCGAACTTCTGCAGCAGCGCGATCTCGATGGCCAGGTAGCCCAGGCCCGTGCCCGCGAAGAAGACGCCCCAACGGCCCCGGCTCGGAGCCGCGAGACCCTGGCGGGCGAGGTACCAGAGGGGGAGGAAGATCGCCACGAAGGCGGCGACCCCGATCAGGACCCCCAGCAGGATCACGCTGTACTCCATCACCGGGGCGAAGGCCGCGACCGCGGGACGGTATGGGAAGAGGTGCGACCAGAAGGAGTACTTAAAGAAGAACGGGCGGTTGTCGCTGACGGGGGAGATGTCGAAGTCCCACTTGGCGATGAAATACGCTTCGGCGGACGGGTCGTCGAGGCTGAGGAAGAGCTGGTAGGCCGTGGCATCCGGGGCGAGCCCCGGCCCGGCGGTCAGGGAGAAGAACTCGCTCCCGGCGGCCCAGTCCGCGAGGCGCCGGACCTCGTCGGGGGTGAAAGGGGTCTTCTTTACGAGCATCGAGGTGAAGCCCCCGCCCGTCTGGGTCACCATCAGGATGTGATCGGCGGGATGGGACACGCCGTCCGCCCGGAGCGCGGCCACCGCGGTGGTGAGGGCCCGGAGCATCTCGCGGGGCGGTCTCCACTCGAGGCGCATCATGTTCAGGATGCCGTCGGGCGTCAGCCGATCGAGATAGATGTCGAAGGCCTCCCGCGTGTAGAGGTAGTTCTCGGAGAAGACGTGGGCGGCGGCCGCGGTCCCGGCATAGGAGTCCACCCCCGACAGCTGCAGCACGTCATACGACTCTCCGGTCGTCGCCAGGAAATGGCGTCCCTCGTCGACGACGAGCCTGACGCGAGGATCCTCCACCCAGGGCGCGAAGTACTCGCGGTAGCTCTCGCGGAGGATGTCGACCGTGGCCTGGTTGATCTCCACCGCCGTGATCCGAGAGCTGTCGAAGTAGAGCGCGGTCAGGACGTCGAAACCGCCACCCACGCCTACGATGCCCACCCGGGGCCGGGCGATCGAGGAGGCCTCATAGGCGGCGGCGTAGATCGTCTCCTCGATCCCTTCGAGCGAGGCCCGGGTGCCGTCGTAGTTCACCGCGTAGGTGAAGGCGTAGTTGTTCTGGGTCAGCACGCGCTCGAAGCGTTCGTGGAAGCGGGCGTTGCCCCCGACCAATGATGGGTACTGTTCCTTGCCGACCTTTGGCTCGGGAATGCGGGACAGCTCGATGCGGGCGATGGGATCCCAGGAGACGTGCTCGATCCCCGCCGGCGGGGGCAGGCGGGAGATGTGGTGGAGCATCGTCCCGCGGGGGTAGTTCAGGTCGAAGACCGTGTCGCGCCCCACGGAGCAGAGGACGAGCGCGACCACCGCCCCACCCACGAGCACCCGGGAGACCAGCCGGCGCGGCGGGGCGAGACCCAGCGCGCCGACGAGCATGACCGCACTGGCGACGATCGTGGCGACCTCGACGCCGAGCAGGGAGATGGCGGGAATCACTGCAAAAGCACCCAGGGCGGAGCCGGCCAGGTCGAAGAAGTAGACACGGCGAGTGGGAAACTGACGCGCCGAGAGCAGTGCCCCGAGGATCAGGCCGCAGAATGTGAACGGGAGCGCGTACAGCAGGGCGAGCGGAATCGACTTGAGGAAGGCGATGACGAACGGGAGCCGTCCGAAGGAGGCCGGGAGCGTGGCCGGCGCCTGATAGAAGACGATGGAGGCCCCGAGCAGACTCAGCACGAACAAAGCGGCGCAGGCGCTCACCGCGTCGTCGAGCTCTTCGAGAAAGCGCGCGAGCCACCGCGTGAGAATCACGCCCGAGAATGCGAACCCGAGCATGGTCAGGGAGATCACCAGGAAGGCGTAGTTGTTCAGGAGCTTGGCCGAGACCATGCGGTGGACGAGGACCTGGGTGAAGAGGGTGGCCCCCGCGGTCAGGAAGGCCAGGAGCGTGGCGCGGACGGTGGGTGTGAGGATCACGCCGGGTTCCCTCCTCCGATTCGAGGGGAATGGTAGCCGACAACGACACCCCGGGGCGGGCCAGCGGGGGCCGTGCTAACATGCGTCGGCTGGGGTTGTCCCCGCCCGTGCGTCCGGCCCTCCCGTCCGCGCGGATAGCTCCGGATTTGGCGCGTCATGGACCGCGAGCGGATTGGCAAGTACCGGATTCTCGGCGAGATCGGCCGGGGAACGATGGGCATCGTCTACGAGGCCCTCGACCCGGTGCTCGAGCGCCGGGTCGCCCTCAAGACGATCTCCGTCCGGGTCGGGCCCGACGACGAGGCCCTGCAGCGCTTCCGTCGCGAGGCCCGGGCCGCGGCCCTGCTGAACCACCCCAACATCGTCACCATCCACGACTACGGGGAGGAGAGCGGGATCCTCTACATGGCGATGGAGTTCCTCGAAGGGCCCGACCTCCGGGACGCCATCGACGGCGACCTGCTCGGATCGCTCGATCAGAAGCTCGACGTGATGGACATGGTCCTGGACGCGCTCGAGTATGCGCACACACAGAATGTCGTGCATCGGGACGTCAAGCCGGCCAACATCCACCTCGGCTCGGGTCGGCAGGCCAAGATCATGGACTTCGGGCTGGCTCGGATGAGCACCTCCGAGATGACCCAGGAGGGCATCGTCCTCGGGACCCCAAACTACATGTCGCCGGAGCAGGCGCTGGGCGACAAGGTGGACGGGCGCTCTGACGTCTTCTCCACCGGCGCCGTCCTGTACGAGCTGTTGACCGGGCACAAGCCCTTCGAGGCGGACTCGACCCCGTCCGTCCTCTTCCAGGTCGTCCACCGACAGCCACCGCCCGTGCATCGCTGGGCCCCCGACGTGCCGGTGCCGCTGGTCGACGTCGTCAATCGCGCGCTCGCCAAGGACAAGAAGAAGCGGTTCGCCGGCGCCTCCGAGATGCGGGCCGCCCTCGCCGCGGCCCGGCAAGCGGCCACGGCGGGGCGCCAGATCTCGCCCTCGGCCAGCGGCCGGGGGATCGCGTCGCCGTCGTCGTCCCAGTCGCGCGGGAGCGGGCGCCGACCGGGCTCGAGCGCGCGACGACGAAGGGGGGCGCGACGCCGCCCGTCCGCCGGGCCTCTGATGGCCGCGGCCGCGGGCCTCGCCATCGTCTTCGGTCTCGTGCTCGCCGCGCCCTGGCTCCAGCGCCAGCTGGTTCGCCCCGCCCCCGGCGAGAGCGACGCCCAGGTCGGGGAGCTGACCCGGGCCCTGGTCGCGACGCAGGTGCAGCTGGCCCAGCGCGAGCTCGACGACAAGAACTGGGGCGCGGCCGAGACGCAGGCGCAGAGTGCCCTGCGCCTCGCCCCCGGCCACGCCGAGGCCACCGGGGTCCTCGAGGCGGCGCAGGGCCGCCTGGGGGAGCTGAACGCCGCAATCGCGGCCGCCCGCAGCCAGTTGGATGCCGGGAGGACCGAGGCCGCCTCCGAGCAGCTGTCCCGGGTGCTCGAGCTCGACCCGCGGCACCCCGCGGCAGCGGAGCTCAGCGCACGTCTCAACACCGTATTCCTGACGCAGGCAGAGGCCGCCTCCGCCTCGATGAGCGCGGCGCGCGACCAGGCGGCCGCGGGGGGCGCGGCGGGGAGCGGGGAGTTCGTCGCCGCCGACGTCACCGCGAGGAAGGCCGAGGCGCTCGCGGAGAGCCAGGAGTACGCCGACGCCACCCGGACCTTCCTCGAAGCGCGTGACGCCTTCGATCGGGCCCGACGCGCGGCGGAGATGCGGCGGCAAGCCGCGGCCCAACCCCCGCCCACGCCGGTGTCTCCGCAGCCGACGGCCACGCCGGCCCGCGCCGCGACCCAGGCCGCCCCGTCCGCCCGGGCGACCCCGCGCACGACGCCTCGCCGCGCAGCGGTCGCTCCGAACCCCGATCCGACCGCGGTGCCGACGCCCAACGCTCCGGCCCGCCGCTTCCGGGCCGGAAGGACCAGGATCACGACGAGATCCGCCGGTGAGCTCGCGGGGTTCGAATCGGCCGACGTCACGACGCAGCGCCCGCCCCGCTTCGAGGGGAGGATGGTGTTCGAGGTGCGGCCCTCGGAGGTCCGGCCGGGCGAGCCGTTCGTGGTGGATCTCCATCTCGTGAACCAGGGCCGGCGGGCGGTGAAGATCCGGAACATTGAGATCGTCACCGTCGAGGACGGACGACGGACGCAAGTCCCGACGCAGCTGCTCGAGGAAGAGGTCCGCTCGCGCGACCGCGCGCTCGTGGCCGAGTACGCGGGCGTGTGGTCGCCGGTCGAATCCTGGAGCCTGGAGGCGGTGGCCACCGTGGACGACGACGAGAGGGTCCAGAGCCGGCTGAGAACCGAGTGAAGCGGAGGAGCGACATGAAGCCCCAGATCTCGCAGCGCGGCCGGATGATGCCGGCCTCGCCCATCCGCAAGCTCGCGCCCCTCGCCGACGCCGCCAGGAAACGTGGGACACACGTCTACCACCTCAACATCGGCCAGCCTGATCTCGAGACCCCGGCCGCGATGCGCAGGCGGTTGGATTCGGCACCCAGTGTCTTCGCCTACACCCCGTCGGGCGGCACCGCCGAGTGCGTCGCGTCGCTGCAGGAGTACTACCGGGGACACGGGATCGTCCTCGACCCCGACCAGATCATCGTCACCACCGGAGGGAGCGAGGCGATCCTCTTTGCGATGACCGCGTGTGCGGGGGAGGGCGACGAGGCACTCGTGGTCGAGCCCTTCTACACGAACTACATGGCCTTTGCGACGATGGCGGGCCTGCGGCTCGTACCGCTGCGCGCACGCGCCGAGGACGGCTTCCACCTGCCGCCGATCGGAGAGTGGTCCCGAGCCCTGAGCCCGAGGACGCGGCTGGTGCTCCTCTGCAACCCGAGCAACCCCACGGGCACGGTCTATCGGCGCGAGGAGGTCGAGACGATCGCCGCCTTCTGCCGTGAGCACGGGCTGTTTCTCGTGGCGGACGAGGTCTATCGTGAGCTGGTCTACGACGGCCAGACCGCCACGAGCGCCCTCCATCTCCCGGACATGGACGAGGTCGCAGTCGTGGTCGACAGCCTCTCGAAGCGCTACAGCGCCTGCGGGATCCGCCTCGGCTGTGTGGCTACGCGCAACCGCGCGGTGTCCGACGTATGCCTCCGTATGGCGCAGGGACGGCTCTCTCCGCCCGGGCTGGCCCAGCTGGTCGCCCTCGGGGCGAGCGACCTGGGCCCCGACTACGCTCCGGGTCTCGTGGCGGAGTACCAGGCCCGACGGGACGTGCTCTTCGACGGCCTCTCGCAGCTGCCCGGCGTCTTCCTCCGCAAGCCGGAGGGGGCGTTCTACTTCGTGGCCCGGGTCCCCGTCGAGGACAGCGAGGACTTCGCGGCCTGGCTTCTCAGCGACTTTAGCTTCCAGGGAGCGACCGTCATGGTCGCGCCGGCCCCGGGGTTCTACGCCACTCCCGGCCTCGGCCACGACGAGGTGCGGATCGCCTACGTCCTCAACAGAAAGGACCTCGAGGCGTCGGTGCAGATCCTCGCCCACGCGCTTCCCGCCTATCGAACCGCCCGGGCCCTGGGACCGATCGGCGCCCCCACGGGGGCCACCGCGGAGGCCCGCTGAAGCGCCTCGCCCGCATCCTCGCGTGGGCGGTGCTGCCCCTCGGGGCTCTGGCGCTCCTGGCCGCGGGGCTGGCCCTCGCCGCGGGGGCGGCGGTGGAGGAGGGACGAGAGCGGCTCCTGGCCGGCGAGCCCCGGGCCGCGGAGGCGGCTTTCCGCCACGCCCGGCGGTGGCCGGGCACCGCCGCCCGGGCCGAGAGCGGACTCGCCCTGGCCCGGGCGCTGAGAGGACACCTCACGGACCCGGCGCCCACCCTCGCCGCTCTCGACCCGTTCGCGCCCGTCGCCCTCCTCGATCTCGCCCTCGACCGCGAGGACCTGGGCGGGGCTCGAGCGATCTCGGCGCTTCTTCTTCGGGCGGGTCACCCCCTCGGTCCTCTCTACGCCGGGGCTGTCGCCCTGGAGCAGGGCCGGTCAGACGAGGCGAGCAGGCTGGCGGCGGCGAGCCCGGTCCCCCTTGCCTCCCGCGCCGTCGGCCGCCGTCTCGCCCAGGCCCTCGAGCTTCGAGCGGCCGGATCTTCCGCCGTCGTTCGCGACCGCCGGGGGGCGCTCGTCGGGGGGCTGGACGCGGAGGGTCGACTCGCCCTCGCCGAGGGGCTCGACCCCCTGCTGCTGCCCCCCTTCCGCGACACCGCGCCACGGCGACGACGACCCCCGGAACCGGAGGTTGCCGCACCCTTCTGGCTACCGTCGGCCGAGGCCCGCGCCGCCACTCGCACCGGCGGGCTGCGGTTGGCCCTGGACCTCGATCTCGCCCGCGTCGCCCTCGACGCGCTCGGGCGCTGGCGGGGCACGATCGTGCTGGTCGAGCCGCGCACCGGGTCGGTGCTGGCCACGGTGAGCGACCCGCGGACCCGGGCCCGCGAGGGTGCCGCGGCCTTCCGTCAACGCCGCGAGCCCGCATCGATCTCGAAGATCCTGACCGCGGCCGCCGCCTACCGATCGGGCATCGACGCGAACGCGGCCATCGGACGCATGACCTGCCGGGGGGTCGAGTTCTTCAACGGCCGGCCTCTCTGGTGCTCGTGGAAGGCCGGGCCCCTGGATGGGCTCGACCACGCGCTCGCCATCAGCTGCAACACGTCCTTCGCTCGGCTGGGCGTGCGGATCGGCCGCGACCGGCTCGTGGACGAGCTGCGCCGCTGGGGCTTCGACGCGGGGGAGGACGAGCTCATGGGGGCCGCCGGGCGGGTGCACACCCCGCCCCGCAATGACCGGCAGCTCGCCGACCTGTCCGTGGGCCTCACCTTGTCGGACATCACCCCTCTCCACGCCGCCCTCCTCGCGACGGTCATGGCGAACGGGGGAACGATGCCCGAGCCACGAGTCGTCGCCAACGTGTGCGGGCCCGTGGGACTGTCGAATCGTCTGGCGGTGCTGCCCCCCGTCCGGAAGGTCCTGGGGCCGCGCACCGTCCCCCCCCTCCTCCGGGCCATGCGCGCGGTGGCGCTCTATGGGACCGGCACCGGGCTCGCTCCACGCAGCTTCCCGATCGCGATGAAGACGGGAACGGCCGCCGAGTACCGCAAGGGTTACCACGTGAACTACATCGGGATCGCCCCCACCCCGGATGCGGCCGTCGCCTTCTGCGTGCGCATCACCTATCGACCCAACTCCCGCAGCGTGAACCTGGCCGCGCGCGAGGTCACGCGCGCGCTGCTCGCCGGCCTCGCCGACCACCGCATCTCACTCGACACAGAGGCGCGGCGCCTCCGTGCCCACGCCGCGTGGGCCTCCGGGGGGGAAGAGCCCGCGCCCGTGGACGAGTCCGCGCCTCCCGAGGGTCAGGGCGGATAGCCTGCGCGCCGGCTCGGAGCCACGGGCTCGCCACGCGGCCCGTGCTACGATCGATGGCTCGTGCCGAACGCCCTCCTCTCGGCTCTCAATGCCCCCCGTCGCTGGCTGCGGGGCCTGTATGACTGGACCATGCACTGGGCGGAGACCCCCCAGAGCCTGGTCGCGCTCTTTCTGATCGCCTTCGCGGAGTCCTCCTTCTTCCCCGTTCCGCCGGACGTCCTGCTGATCGCGATCGTCGCCGCCGCCCCCGGCAAGTGGCTCCAGGCCGCCGCGCTTTGCACGCTGGGCTCGGTGACGGGGGCGCTCCTCGGGTACACGATCGGGTACGGCTTCATGGCCGCGCTCGGACAGCCGATCGTAGACTTCTACAACGCTCAACAGTACTGGGACCGCGTCGTGGATCTGTACAACGGGACCTGGGGGGTGTGGTTCCTCGCCGTAGCCACCTTCACGCCCATCCCGTACAAGGTGGCCACGATCGCCGCCGGGGCGACGCACATGCCGTTCGCGCCCTTCGTGCTGGTCTCGGCCCTGGGCCGGGGGGCCCGGTTCTTCATCGTCGCCGTCATCCTCCGGGTCCTCGGCGCGCCCGTGCGCCGGACGCTCGAGAAGCACTTCGACTTCGCCGCGCTCCTGTTCATGCTGCTGCTGGTCGGCGGCTTCCTGGTGATCAAGCTGCTCTAGTTGGAGTCGCGTCACCGAAGTCGTGCCCGAGCGCCTCGAGGGAGTCGGGTCCTCAGGGGTTCGCGCCGACAGGCACGGTCACGAAGTCCAGGTCGAGCTCGCGTGCCTTTGCGTTGAGCTCCGGGAGGTCCGTTTCGAGGATCGCCTTCCACTCCGCGGCGATGGTCTCGAGCTCCTTCTCGAGCAAGCCGGAGATCTCGCGCATCGGCTCCGTCGGGGCCCCGTCGCCCTCGTGCGACCAGCTGTAGAGGGCCGACAGCCGCGAATGGATCTTCACTCCCCCGGAACGCCCCGCGAGGATGTCGTAGTTGACCCGGGCCTCGGGGTTGTGCAGCTTCGACTCCAGTGTGTCGAGCTGTGCGACCAGAGCCTTCGCATCCTCCACGAGCTCCTTCGCCGTATCGATCTTCTCCAGCCCCTGCGCGCGTGCGGCGATCTGCTCCCGTACCGCACGGAGACCGGCGACGATCTCGGCCACCCGCGTCAGGTCGTCGCGCAAGGCCAGGGCAAAGGTCAGCTGCCTCTCCATGTCGGCCCTCGACACCTCCACGCGCGGGTCGGGAAGGACCTCGAGGGGCGTCGTGTACGCCTCCTCTCCGATGGTGAGCCGGACAGTGTAGGTCCCGGGGAGGACCAGCGGACCGACGTAGGGGTCTCCGAGATCGACCTTCGCGCCCACGATCCGCTCGGCTCCTTCGTACCGGAGGTCCCACGCCACGCGCTGGACCCCGGGCTCGATCGGCAATGGCTTTGGCGGCTTGGCGGTCCACTCGGGATCGGGGTCGTCCTCGGGGACCGCGGGCCCCGCCTTCTTCGAGCTGAGGCGACGGACGAGCGCTCCTTCCTTGTCGAGGATCTCGATCGTGACCTCGTCCTCCGGCTCCTCCTCCAGCCAGTAGGAGACGAGCGCCCCCTTGGGCGGGTTCTTCCCGGGGCCCTTCAGGTGGGCCGAGACCCCGGAGTGATACGACCATCGCCGGGCGGGTCGGACGGTGAACAGGTGGGCGGGCTCCGTTCTCGTCTTCTCCGACCACTCGCGCAGCGGCGTGAGGTCGTCGAGGATCCAGATGGATCTTCCGTGAGTCCCCAGCACAAGGTCGTCGTCCTTCACCACGAGGTCGTGCACCGCCACCGTCGGCAGATCCAGCTCCAGCTGTGTCCAGGACGCGCCGTCGTCGGGCGAGTAGGCCACCCCGCGCTCGGTTCCCAGGTAGAGCTGCCCCCGCTTCTGCGGATCCTCGCGCACCGCGTGGAGGTAGACGTCGTCCGGCAGCCCCCTGGTGAGGCTCGTCCACGTCACCCCGAAGTCGGCGGTCTTCCAGAGGTGGGGCCGGAGGTCGTCCATTCGATGGTTGTCGATCACGAGGTACGCGGTGCCGGCGTCGAACGGGGAGGGCTCGATGACGCTCACCGTCCCCCACTCGGGCAGCCCCGGGACGTTGCCGGTCACGTTGGTCCACGTCGCACCGTCGTCACGGGAGACGTGGACCAGCCCGTCGTCCGACCCCACCCACAGAAGTCCCTTCTCGAGGGGCGACTCTGCGATCGCGAAGATCGTGCAATACCACTCGACCCCGGTGTTGTCGCCGGTGATCGGGCCGCCCGACCACTTCTGCTTGCTCTTGTCGTCGCGGGTGAGGTCGGGGCTGATCGCCTCCCACGTCTGCCCCCCGTCGCGGGTGCGGAAGAGCACGTTGGCGCCGTGGTACACGACCTTCGGGTCGTGGGGTGAGATGGTGATCGGCGCCGTCCACTGGATGCGGTAACGCGGAAACTCGGCGCCCCAGCCGGAGCCGTACTCCGGCCAGGGGCCCACGTAGCGCGACTGCCGGGTGCGGTGGTCGTAGCGGGTGAGGATGCCGAGGTACTCGCCGGCGTAGACCACGTTCGGGTCCGAGGGATCGTGGGCGGTGTAGCCGGCCTCACCCCCGCCCACCTCGAACCAGTCGCCGAGGGTGATCCCGGCCGAGGACAGGCTGTTGGAGGGACCGGAGGCGGTGCCCAGGTCCTGCATGGCCCCGGAGACACGGTACGGAACCGAGTTGTCGGTGCTCACATGGTAGAACTGCGAGATCGGCAGGGGCGGCGCGTACCAGGTCTCGCCGCCGTCGGAGGACACGTCGACGCCGCCGTCGCTGGCGTCGAGAATCCGCCACGGGCTCACGGGATCGATCCAGATGTCGTGGTGGTCGCTGTGGTGCGGGCCCTTCACCCGGGTGATCGTCTTTCCGCCGTCGATCGTCTTCAGGAGCGGAACCTGGGGGAACCAGACCACGTCGGGGTTGGTTGGGTCGATCGTGAGCGTCGTGTAGTACCAGGCCCTTTGACGGAGCGCCCGGTGGTCGCTCACCCGCGTCCAGCTCTCGCCCCCATCGTCGGAGCGGAAGAGGCCCCCCTCCTCCGCCTCGATGAGGGCATACACCCGCCGGGGATCGGACGGGGCCACCGCGACGCCGACCTTGCCCCAGATCCCTTCGGGAAGCCCGTGGCCGGTGAGCCACGTCCAGGTGTTGCCGCCGTCGTGGGACACGCCCAGCCCACCTCCGGGACCACCGCTCACCAGCTCCCAGGGCCGCCGGCGCATCTGCCAGAACCCGGCGAAGACGGTCCTCGGGTTCGTGGGATCGAGGGCAACGTCGGAGGCCCCGGTGTCATCGTCCTTGTGGAGCACCCTCTCCCAGGTCTCCCCGCCGTCGGTCGTCCGGTAGACGCCGCGCTCGGGGTTGGGGCCAAAGGGCCTCCCCAGCACCGCGGCGAAGGCGACGTCAGGGTCCTTCGGGTGGACGACCATCGTTCCGATCTGGCCCCTCTGCTTCCAGACGTGGGTCCAGGTCTTGCCGGCGTCGGTGGACCGATAGATGCCGTTGCCCTCGGCCGCGTTCCCGCGGAAGTTCGCCTCGCCGGAACCCACGTAGACGACGTTCGGGTCCGACGGCGCGACGGCGATCGAGCCGATGGAGCTGACCGGCTGCTGGTCGAAGACGGACACCCAGCGGATCCCGCCGTCGGTGGACTTCCAGACCCCGCCGGAGGCGGTGGCGGCGTAGCCGATCAACGGGTTTCCCGGCACCCCGGTGACACGGGAAACGCGTCCGCCGGCCGGCGGCCCGACGAGCCGGTAGCTGAGGCCGGGAAACTCGTCCGGCCCCCGCCTCGGGGGCTTCTTGTCATCGTCGTCGGCGACGGCAAGCACGGCCACGCTCAGGGCCAGAAGAAGAGGGAGGACGGTGAGGCGGACGGCTCTCGATGCAGGCATGGTGGAGCTCCTCATGTTCCGGCGGCGTGCGGCGCGGGAGGATACCGCCAGATCCGTCTCCCTACAACCTTCACGGCGCGCCTTCGCGGCGCGACACGGCCAGGGGTGTGAGAGGAGAATGGGGTGCGGTCGCTCTCCGACTCGGCGATCGGACACGGTTTACCGGAGGCCAGACACGATGCCACGCTGGATCCTGTTCCCTGCACTCCTCGTCGTGGCGTGCCGCGCGACGGCTCCCTCGCCCCCGCCCGCGGCGCCGGCCACTCCCGACACGGCCACGACGTCCGCCCAGGAGGCCTTCCGCCCGACGAAGGCGGTCCGGTGGGTGCTGGACTCGGCCGAGCACCGTGCCCTCTTCGTTCAGGTCTACCGGACCGCGACCGCCCACGTCGAGGACGCGGCCGGGACGCGCAAGGCCGGGACCTGGGCGGTGGTCGCCGATGCCGACGAGACCCTCATCGACAACTCGCTCTACCAGGTCGAGCGCGAGCGGCAGGGCCTCGGCTTCACCAGCGAGAGCTGGCACGCGTGGACGGAGCGACGGGAGGCCGTCCCTCTCCCCGGTGCGAAGGCCTTTCTCGCGCGCGTGAGGGCGCTCGGTGGGCGGATCGCCATCATCACCAACCGCCGGGAGTCCGAGTGTCCGGACACCGAGGCGGTCTTCCGGATCCACGGTCTCGTCTACGACGTTGTCCTCTGCCGGCCCGACGATGGGCCGAGCGACAAGAGCGCCCGCTTCCAGGCGGTCGTTCAGGGCACGACGTCAGCGGGCCTTCCTCCGCTCGAGGTCGTCGCGGTCCTGGGTGACAACATCCGCGACTTCCCGGGTCGGAGCCAGGCCCTCCGCGCCGAAGGCGACGAGGCGTTCGCCGACTTCGGGGCACGCTTCTTCGTCCTCCCGAACCCGATGTACGGGAGCTGGGAGTGAGCGTTATCCGCTCGTCGTTGGAGGCTCCGAACGTCGCAAGAGCGGCGGGTCAGCGCGGGCCGCGCCGGCACTGAGGACAAGGCCGGGGGCTCGCGGTGGCTCGCCGCCGGCTCAGAGGATCAGCCGCACGCCACCGAGCTGCTCGATCCGGTGGGGCAGCCGATCCCCGGGCGTGCCGATGAACATGTAGTTCTTTGGGACGTCGAGTCGCCTCGAGAGGAGCTCGATCAGCTCGGGCCCGAAGGTTCCCTTGACCGCCAGGAAGTCGATGCGGAGACGCGGGTACAGGTGGTCGATCGTGCTCAGCTGCCGGGCGAGGCCGGTCGGGATCTTCTTCTCGTCTTCGTACACGTGGACGACCTGAAGATGGTTCGTCGGCTCGTTTTCGATCACGTAGAGAGCGGCGCGATTGAGCTCGGCGGGGTCGGCCTCTTTCGTGAAATAGATGACACGGCGGCTATTGATGCTCTCGATCTTCCCGACGACCGCCGCGCGCAGCCTGTCGTTGAGCGCCTGGATCCTCTCCACGACGGCCCGCGAGACGGCCAGCACCGCCTTGAGCAACTGCACGCGAAGGAACATCGCCCCGACGACGGCGACCGCGGCGACAAAATAGACACTAAAGACACGAATGTAGGCGGGGTCGAGGAGCACGTTTCCGACCAGGGCAACGAGGACCGCGATGAGAGCGACGACCACCGTCGGCCAGCTCGCCCGGACGGCGCGCGGCAGGCGGCCGCGGGCGACCTTGAGCAGCATGTTGCCCACCGCGTAGAGCGCCATCACCGCCAGGAAGGAGAGCGTGTAGACGCCGGCGAGGGTGCCGACGTCGCCCCCGGTCAACGCGAGGATGGAGCAGCAGACGGCGAAGAAACCCAGGATGATCCAGTGGTTCGTCCCGCGCCAGCGGTTCTCGGCCAGCAGCCGCTGGGGCAGGCACTGGTCGAGGCTCATGCGGCGCACCAGGCCGGTGACGCCCACGTACGACGTGAGAACGGCCCCCGACAGCACCAGGACCGCGTCGATGCTGACCCAGGCGGCGAGCGCCGGCCCGAGGGACTGTCCTCCCATCC
>JAJDNV010000149.1 GCA_022340545.1 Acidobacteriota bacterium
AGGGTGAGCAGGCCCGAGTGGTCGATGTGGATCGTGTGGTCGCGCGAGAGGGCCGCGGTGCTCGACGCGTCGCCGGCGCGGACGAGGGGGCGGATTCCCACGAACACGCTCCTCACGTCGCTCCGCGTGACCGGACGCCGCAGGTACCGGCCCGCCGTCTCGAGGATGAACTCGATCTCCTCGTCGAGCGGCCGTGGCTCCAGCGACGCCTCCGGGATCGGCGTGTCGGTGGTCCCCACGAGGGTGTGCTCGTGCCAGGGGATGGCGAACATCACACGCCCGTCGGCCGTGTGGGGCACCATTATGGCGTTCCCCCCCGGCAGGTAGGCGCCGTCGAAGACGAGATGGATCCCCTGGCTGGGGGCTACGATCGGAGTGACGTCGGGCTCGGCCAGCCGCCTGACCGCGTCGCAGAAGGGACCGGCCGCGTTGATGACGACGCGAGCGGTGGCCCGGAACGCCTGGCCGCTCTCCTCGTCGCGGGCCACGACGCCGTCCACGAAGCCCTCCTCGTCGCGGGTGAGGCCGGTCACCGGGGCGTAGTTCAGCAGCGTTGCCCCTTGCTCGGCGGCGGTGGTCACCATGTTGATCAGGAGCCGCGCGTCATCGAACTGCCCGTCGTAGTAGACGACGCCCCCGCGCAGCCCCTCGGTCTGAATCGTGGGCAGTCGCTCGAGGGTCTCCTCCTTCGAGAGGACCTCCGAATCCCCGAAGCCATAGCGGCCGGAGAGGAGGTTGTAGACCTTGAGGCCCAGTCCGTAGAAGGGAGCCTCCCACCACTCGTAGTTGGGCACCACGAAGGCGAGGTCGCTCACCAGGTGCGGGGCGTTCTGCCGGAGGAGGCCCCGCTCCTTCAGCGCCTCCATCACCAGGGAGACGTTGCCCTGCTCGAGGTAGCGCACCCCGCCGTGCACGAGCTTCGTCGAGCGAGAAGACGTGCCCTTCCCGAAGTCGGCGCGCTCGAGAAGCAGCACCTCGTAGCCGCGGGCGGCGGCGTCGAGAGCGACGCCGACTCCGGTGGCGCCGCCGCCCACGACGACCATGTCCCACGGCTCGGCCCTGGCCAGGGTGCGCCCGAGCATCTCCTCGCGCTTCACGGTCTGCGTCTTCCCTTCCCCTCGCGGATCAGGCGGGCGACTCCCAGCCGCCGGCCCGCTCGAGCGCCCGTCGCCACTGGGAGCGCAGCTCCTCGACGCGGTCCCGGCCCATCGCCGGCTCGAAGCGCCGCTCCACCCGCCACTGGCCGGCGACGTCGGCGATGCTACTCCAGAACCCGGTGGCGAGGCCGGCGAGGTACGCGGCGCCGAGCGCCGTCGTCTCGGTGACGGCTGGTCGGAGGACGGGCACGCCCAGGAGGTCGGCCTGGAATTGCATGAGCATGTCGTTGCCGGCCGCTCCCCCGTCCGCCCGCAGTTCGGCGAGGGGCACCCCCGAGTCGGATTGCATCGCGTCGGCGAGGTCGCTGACCTGGTAGGCGATGGACTCGAGGGCGGCGCGGGCGAGGTGTCCGGCGCTCGTCCCCCGGGTGATGCCCACGATCGTCCCTCTCGCGTAGGCGTCCCAGTGGGGAGCGCCCAGGCCCGCGAACGCCGGCACGAGGTAGACGCCCCCGTTGTCGGGCACCGATACCGCCAGCGCCTCGACGTCCGAGGAAGCACGGATGATCCCGAGCCCGTCGCGCAGCCACTGAACGACCGCGCCCGCGATGAAGACGCTGCCCTCGAGCGCGTACTCGGTCCGGCCATCGCGTCGCCACGCCACGGTGGTGACGAGCTTGTGCCGAGACGGGGGGGCCTTGTCCCCGGTGTTCTGCAGCATGAAGCAGCCGGTACCGTAGGTGTTCTTGGTGAGGCCGGGCGTGAAGCAGGCCTGTCCGAACAGGGCCGCCTGCTGGTCGCCGGCGATTCCCGCGATCGGCACGTCCTCGAGGTCGTGGCCGGCGCTCACGGTTCCGTAGACCTCGCTCGAGCCCCGCACCTCAGGCATGAGGCTGCGGGGTACCCCGAGGAGCCCCAGCAGCTCGTCATCCCACTCGCCCGTGTGAATGTTGAAGAAGAGGGTGCGCGAGGCGTTGCTCGCGTCCGTGAGGTGTAGCCGCCCGCCGGTCAGGTTCCACACGAGCCAGGAATCGACGGTCCCGAAGGCGAGCTTCCCGGCCTCGGCTCGCTCTCTCGCGCCCGGGACGTTCTCCAGGATCCAGGCCACCTTGGTCCCGGAGAAGTAGGCGTCGATCACGAGGCCGGTCTTCTCCCGGATGAGCGGCTCCTTGCCCTCCGCCCGCAAGCGGTCGCACAGGGGTGCCGTCCGTCGGTCCTGCCAGACGATGGCGTTCATCACCGGCTCCCCCGTCTCGCGGTCCCAGACGATCGCAGTCTCGCGCTGGTTCGTGATGCCGATCGCCGCGAGGTCGCGCGGACGGAGCGAGGCCGAGGCCAGCGCCTCGACCGCGACACCGGTCTGCGAGGCCCAGATCTCCCGGGGGTCGTGCTCTACCCAGCCCGATCGCGGGAAGATCTGGCGGAACTCGCGCTGGGCGACCGCGCGGACCGATCCGGCGTGGTCGAAGACGATGGCACGGGAGCTCGTGGTCCCCTGGTCCAGCGCGAGCACATGTGGCACTTGGAACCTCCCTCCGGTTTGTACAGAATGCCGCGGACCGAAGCAAACGGGAGCTGCATGGCACGCCGCGAGCCGGGTTGACGCCCGAGCCCGCCAGCGCCTAGGTTGCTCGCGAGAGCGAGTCGACGAGTTCATCGCCGCCCGCGCGGGGCCGACTGGGGAGACAAGTATGGGGACCTCTCGAAGCCGATCCAGCCGAAGTCTGACCAGGCCGTTCCTCCGGGCGACACGAGTCGCTCTCCTTCTGCCGTGCCTCATCGCCACCGTCTGGGGGACGGCCGCGGGCGCCGATGCTCCCTTCACCCCGGCCAGGCTTCAGGTGGAGTACTCGGACACCCCCCTGGGCATCGACGTGGAGACGCCCCGCTTCAGCTGGCAGATGCGTGCCCCGGAGGACCAGCGCGGCTATTCGCAGAGCGCCTACCGCATCGTCGTGACCGATCCTGAAGACTCGGTGGTGTGGGACAGCACGAAGGTGGCGAGCGACGTCTCGCTGGCCATTCCGTATGCGGGTGCCTCCCTGCAGGCCTCCACACGATACGGGTGGTCGGTGACGGTGTGGGATCAGAACGGAGACAGCGCATCCGCGATCTCGTGGTTCGAGACCGGCCTCATGAACCCCGATCCCGATCTGTCTGCCTGGGACGGCGCCACCTGGATTGGGGGTGGGGACGATGACCTGGTCCTGTACTCGCACTATCTGTCCATCTTCGATCTCGAGTACACGGTGGCGATCGAAGAAGGCAGCAGCAGAGCCAGCTTCGTCTTTGGCGCCAACGACATGCGCCTGATGGACAAGAACAAGAACATCTACCAGCTCGAGAGCGGCCGGGACGAGAGCTACATCAAGCTCGAGCTCGACATCTCCGCGGTCGACGGCACCGACGACGGCAGGGCGCAGCTGAACGTGTACCGCGTCGGGTACAAGGACACGGATTCAGGAGAGGTACCGTTTCAGACCTTCCCCATCCTCCCTTCCGTCATCAACGAGGACAACGAGCACGCGGCCCACCACGTCGAGATCACCAGCATCTTTGGGGAGATCTCCATCACCATCGACGGAAACAGATCCTTTGCCGGCGAGCCGGAGCCTCCAGCCGGACCCGCTCGCCCCTTCGGCCCGGCCCCCACGGGTCCGTCGGTGAACGTCAATCCCATGGGGAGGGGCGGCGACTACGTCACGTTCGGGATGCTCTGCGACATCGGCTTCTCCCTCGATGAGGGTCAGAGGGCGTCCTTCTCCGATGTGGTCGTGTCCAACAATCGCGCTCCGCACAACACGCTCTTTGCGGAAGACCTTGTAGAGCCAGCGTATGAGGGCATCTATGCCATTGCGGCGAAGGACGCGACCTCTGGGCTGAGGGTCGAAGGTGGGAGATACGTCGTGGATGGCGGTGGCGCCGGCGTCTTCCT
>JAJDNV010000156.1 GCA_022340545.1 Acidobacteriota bacterium
GGCCAGCGCCCCACCGCGATGACACATCAGGCGCGGACCAGGGAGGCCCCCCAGGTCATTCCGGCCCCGAAGGCGACCATGAGGACGAGGTCTCCGGGCGTGATCCGGCCGTCCCTCACGCACTCGTCCCACAGCAGCGGGATCGTGGCGGCGGTCGTATTGCCGTACTTGTGGATGTTGTGCGGCACCTTCTCATCCGGTAGGTTCAGCGCCCTCTGGCAATACTCGTTGATGCGCTTGTTGGCCTGGTGCATCAGCACCATCTTCACCTCGTCGGAGGTGACCTTGTTCCTCTCCAGGACCGTCTTCGCGACCGCGGCCATGTGAGTCGTCGCCATCTTGAAGACGAAGCGGCCATCCATGACCGGGATGTGATCACCCCGCTCGAACTGCTCGGGGCTCGTGTACGGGCGGTGCTTGAAACCGGTGCCGGGGACGCACAGCTTCTCGTAGTCGGCGCCGGCACCGTGGAGATCGTGGTCCAACACCCCCCGCTCGCCGTCCTCGGAGGCGCGGAGCACAACCGCGGCGCCGGCGTCACCGAAGAGAACGACGAGGTGTCGGAAGCGGCTGTTCCACTCCCGCTCCTCCTTCGTCGGCGGCACGTCGGACACGCCGAGCGCGTAGTCGTAGTTCTCTTGCGTCCAGGGCATGAAGCCGATGTGGACCTCGGCCCCGACGAGGAGAACTGTCCTCGCCATGCCCGCCCGGATGTGCGCGTCGGCGAGCTGCAGCCCGTAGAGGAAGCCCGAGCACTGCTGCCGGATGTCGAAGCAGGGCACGGTCCCGAGCCCCAGCTTGTGCTGGAGAATCGTGCCACACCCCGGGAAGTAGTGGTCGGGCGTCATGGTGGCGAAGACCACCATATCGACCTCGTCCTTCTCGACGCCCGCTGCCTCGAGCGCCTTCGCCGCCGCCGCCACCCCGAGGTCGGAGGTCGCGACGTCCGGCGGGGCGAAGTGACGGGTCTCGACGCCGCTGCGCTCGCGGATCCACTGGTCGTTCGTGTCCACGACCCGGGCCATCTGGTCGTTGGTGAGGCGGGTGGCAGCGATCTCGCTCCCGCTCCCGATGATCAAGGCTCGCGGCATGCACACCTCCGTCGTCTTCCGCCATTCTAGTCGGGTCCCTCGTCCCTACGCGGCTCGTCGGAGGGTCGACGACCGATCCTCAGCCCATCGTGGGACGCCACACCTCTTCGAGCAGAGTGCGCCTCCTCACATGTCCCGATGAGCAGGATGATACCCTTCCCCGCGGCCATGGCCCTGTCCCTGAGCGTCGTCTTTCCGATGCACGATGAGGAAGCCCACGTGCGCCGGGCGGTGGCGGCGGCGCGGGAAGGCGCGACGGGGGTGGGCGACGACTACGAGATCATCATCGTCGACGACGCGTCGACCGACCGCACGCGAGAGATCGCCGAGGCGCTCGCCACGGAGGACCCGCGGGTCCGCGTGCTGCACCAGGCGCGCCGTCGCGGTCTCGGGGGGACGCTCCGCGCCGGCTACGCCGCCACGACCCGGGAACTCGTGCTCTACTCCGACGCCGATCTTCCGTTCGACTTCCACGAGGTCTGGCGGGCGGCCCGGCTGCTCGAGTACCAGGAGGCAGACGTGCTCGCCGCCTACCGTTTCGACCGGACCAGCGAAGGGCTGCTGCGCACGCTCTACACGCTGGCCTACAGCGGTCTCGTGCGGGCGCTCTTCGGCCTGCGCATCCGCGACGTGAACTTCTCCTTCAAGCTGTTCCGTCGTCACCTGCTCGAGCGCCTCGATCTCAGGAGCGAGGGCAGCTTCATCGACGCGGAGTTCCTCGTGAGGGCTCGCAATGCCGGTGCCCGAATCATCCAGATGGGGGTGGACTACTTTCCCCGCTCGCGCGGTCGGTCCACGCTCGCCGCGCCCGGGGTGATCCTCGGCATCCTCTGGGAGATGGCCCGTCTCGCCCCCGGGCTCTGGTGGGAGGCGCACTTGCCCGCGCCCTCGCCCCGTGGACAATAGAACCGGCGATGCTGACGGACATTGCCGCCAGTCCGATTGCCGAGACCATGCGGAAGATCTCGGCGGAACAGCGCAGCGGCGACCTCCAGGTGCGGTCCGGCCGGATGGTCAAGACCGCCTTCTTCGACCACGGTCGTCTCGTCTTCGCCGCGAGCAACCTGAAGAAGGACCGCCTCGGTGAGGCGATGGTGGCGGACGGCAAGATCACCCAGGAGGAGTTCGACGCCGTCTCTGCGCTCATGCGTGGAGAGCGCCGTCGCTTCGGTGACGCGATGGTCAAGGCGGGCCTGGCCGACCGCTACGACGTAGGCGGGGCGGTGGGCCGACAGGTCCGCCGCATCGCCCTGTCCCTCTTCGAGCTGCCCGACGGGGCGGCAATCTTCGAGGAGCGCGAGTGCGCGATCCCGCTCGAATACATGATCAGCCTCTCCATTCACCGTCTCCTCTACGACGGGATCCGCCACATGAAGAGCGAGGAGCTGATCCTGAAGGGCCTCGGCCAGCTGGACCGGGCGGTGGTCCTGGCCGCAGTGCCACCCTTCCCGTACGAGCCGAAGGCTCGGGCCACCGAAGAGCGGGAGATCCTCGAGCTCGCCCGGCGGCGGGTGACGGTGCGCCGCCTGGGCTGGGCCGAGGGGGGGCTGGAGTTCGCACGGCTGCGGGCCGCCTACGCGCTGATCGCCGCCGGGGTCCTGCGCGACGCCGACATCGCGCCCGCCGCCGAACCCCCCGTGCAGGCCGAGACCGGCATGTTCCTGCTGTCCGCGCTGCACCACCGGCCGGATCCCTCGCTCCGCGACGCGATCCGAAAAGAGGTCAGGCAGGAGCTGGGCCTGTCTGAGCACCTCGATCGCGAGAGCTGGCTGAAGGTGGCGCGCACCGCCCCGAAGGCCGAGCTGATTCGTGCCCTCGAGGAGAAGATGGAACGCTACCACGCCCTCCGCGACGCGGTCGAGGAGGGCGACTCCCTGCGCAAGGATCTCGAGGTGATCCTCGGCCGGGCCTCGTCCGCCCTGCGCCTCGCCCGCACCGCTCCGGAGACGGCGCCGTCGGAGACCACCGCCGGCCGTCGCGCTCGGGAGATGGCGACGGCAGCCATGGCGCACACGGACCCGGGGGCCGCCACCCCGCCCCCTCCGCTCAAGCCGCCTCCCGTCGCGGCCGCACCTCCGCCCACCGAGACCGATCCCGAGCTCGAGCTGATCGAGGAGCCCGAGGAGGTGCCGGCGGCCCCCCCGGCCCCCGCGATCACCCCGGCCCCCCCCATCGGCCGGGGTCCCCGCCCGGACGACTCATTGCCCGGCGTGAAGCCCGGCGCGAGCGGCTTCTCCGGCACCGCCCAGGTGGAGCACCTCCTGATGGAAGGCGATGTCCGCATGACCGTCTCGGACTACGCCAACGCGGTCAAGGTGTACGAGAAGCTCGTGAAGATCGCGCCGAAGGTGGCGGCCTTCCGTCTCAAGCTCGCGACCGCCATGGCCTGCTATCCGCGCACGTCCAAGCTCGCCGAGCGCCAGTTCTTCGAGGCCTCACGCCTCGAGCCGAAGAACGCGGACATCCACTATCAGTGGGGCCTCTACTACAAGGTGATGAAGATCAAGTCCCGAGCGGTCGCGGAGATGCGCGCCGCGGTCCGCCTGAACCCCCGCCACGCCGCCGCGCGCCAGGAGCTCGAGACGCTGTCGCCGAAGGACTCCGCCCTCACCAGCCTCAAGAAGCTCTTCCGTTAGTTCGAGATCACGAAGGTCGTGTGAACGGCGCAGACCACGCGGCGTGGGCTCGGCGGCCGGGGCCCCGACGAGGACCCTGCTCTACTTCGAAGCTGCCGGTTTCGGAGTGCTCGAATCGCGTACAGAGGCGTGTCCGGAGACGCCGCTCGGAGCCTGCGGCTCCGCGCGATTCGAGCACCCCGCCACAGTCGGGGTGGCACGCCCGAGCCCGCGGAGCACCGCGCGTGGTCGGGGATCACGCAATTCCGATAGAACGACATGAGCGGCTCGCTCGCCGGCTCTGGCTGTCTACCAGGGGCGTGTCAGGAACTGGTAGAGGAACCAGGTCGTCACGAAGACGAGCACCAACTGCGCCTCGTGCGGTCCCCAGCGCTTGGCCGTGCGCCACACCCACGAGGCGCCCAGCAGCACCGGCAGCATCAGGAGGAGCACGACCAGGGCCTCCCCGAGGCCCAGCCGATCGTGAAGAGCGACCATGGGCGACTGAATGACGATGCCCCCGAACAGGATGTAGAGATGCAGGACGTAGACGAGCAGCGTCTCGTGACCGAGCAGGGCGAGGGCACGCACCCCCGGCAGGCGGACCCGCGCCGCCCCCTCCACGAGGAGCAGCAGAAGCAGCAACCCACCCAGGCGGACGAACGCATAGGCCGGTGAGGGCCCCCAGTAGTCGACCCACCCCTCCAGCACCGGGGTGAGAGCCGCGCCCAGGCCGATGAGACCGAGCCCGGCCACCAGCGCCCGTCGGTGTCGCCGCCGTGGCTCCACCCGACCGAGGGCGGCGCCGGCCAGGGTCCCGGCCAGCACGAAGGCCGAGTAGGGGAAGATCGGAAAACGCGAGCCGGTGCTCTTGTCGAGGTACGGCACAAGGGGCTCGGGAAGCTCCGCTCCGAGCTCGGAGGCCCACACGCCCGGGCTGGCGGCGATGATGGCGAGGGCCACAACCGCCGCGGCCTGCGTCCAGCGTCGTCCCCCGGCCCACTGGAGCCCGAGGACGAAGAGCTGCGTCACCGCGATGACCTGAAGGGCATCGCACGAGAAGAGGATCTCGCGCTGGTGAGGCGAGGCCTCGTTCATCGTCTTCCAGAGCGAGAACCAGGGAAGGTGCAGGAAGTAGCCGACCCCGAGGACGAAGAGAAGTCGGCGCACGCGCCGCAGGCTCGCCCGCAGCGACAGGGGGGCTCGGGGGAGGCCGGCCACGAAGCCCGACGCGAACAGGAAGCCCGGGGCGGTCGACCCGTGGAACATCCGCTGAAAGAGGTACCAGGGTTCCGCCCTCACCGCGGGGTCGAGGAGGCTGTCGCAGAGATGGCCCTGGACCATGGCCAGGACCATCAGCCCCCGAAAGGCGTCGATGTAGACCTCGCGCCGTCTCGGTGGCGACTCCACGGCGGGCGTGCTCAGATCCAGGTCGGGAACCAGGTCCAGAGGCCCCCTCCCCACGGGAAGCGGAATGCCCAGAGGGTCTGGGACACCGGGAGCCCGGTGAGGAAGGGGAGGAAGAGAAGGAAGAGCCCGGCGGCCAGGGCCAGGTAGGCACGCGCGGCGAGCGCCAGCCGGCCGTCCCAGACGTGGTCGAGGAACATCCCGAGGGCGAGGCAGGCGTAGGGGAGGGCCTCGAAGAGGTAGTGACTGAAGTTGAGTGTCCGCGGCGCGACACCCCAGGGCAGATACAGGAGGCAGAACCCGGCTCCGGCAAACAGACGACGGGGGTCGCGTGTCCGCCATCCGCTGACCAGCGCCCACACCACCGCCGGCACCGACGCCCACCAGATGGCGGGGTTGCCGAGGGCGACGATGCCGCGGACCGTGTCGTCGCCAGACCACCAGAAGTACCACGTGGGCCGGTAGAGCCACGGCCAGGTGTACCAGTGGCTGAAGTAGTGGTGGGTGGCGCTCAGCTGCGCGTGGTAGTCCCAGATCGAACGCTGCAGAGACACCACGTCGAGCACCGTACGGTCTTGCTGGATCATCCACGGCAGGTAGCTGGCGATGTAGACGGCGGCGGGGATCGCGACGAAGGCGAGCCCGGCCAGCGCCACCTCCCGAAGCCCGGTACTCACCCGCCCCTTCGACCTTTCGAGGACACGCCGGCTGCGGACCGCCATGAAGACGAGACCGAGAAACCCCCACGCCCAGAGGCTGGTCCAGCGTGTCGACAGGGCCAGCCCCAGCGCGAGCCCTGCTCCCACCATGCGTACGACGGAGAGTCGCTCCGGGACGACCGCCCTCAGCACGAGGAGCGCCGAGAGGATCTGGAAGAGCACGGCGAAGATGTTGGTCATGGCCACCCGGCTCTGAACCAGGTAGACGCCGTCCAGGAGCAGCAGGGCGGTGGCGAGAAGCGCCGCCCTCTCGTTGGGCGCGACCCGCCACGCGAGCAGAAGAAAGACCGGGGCCAGGAGCGTCCCGGCCAGCGCGGAGGCGAGTCGCCAGGCCCACGGCTCGTAGCCGAAGACCGCCACCCCCGCAGAGATCAGCAGCTTGGCCGTCGGCGGGTGGACCCATTCGGTCGGCGGCCGACCCTCGAGGTACTCGAGCGCGGTCTTCGCGTGGTAGACCTCGTCGAAGTACTCCTCGGGCGGGTAGCCGAGCCCGGGAAACCGGAAGGCGGCGGCCACGAGGGTCACCAGCACCAGGGTGAGAAACACGTGCCGCCGCAGCGCGAGATCCCACGAGCTGGGGCGATTGGACATCATTCGGGGCTCAGGGCCCGACGAGATCCTTCACCCCCGGCGCCCCGATGCGCCGCTCGACCGGGACCACGGCGAGCTTCGCCCAGTCGGAGTTGCCGATCCTGACGAAGATCTCGGCCTGCGGGTCGCGGAAGCCCGGCGAGCGGAGCATGTCCTCGGGGTCCGCCGCCGCCTGGTAGCGGCCCACCGAGCGGACGGTCACCAGGCGGTCCTCACCCGGCCGCAGCGGCTCCCGCCAGTAGCTCACCTCCTGCTGGATCGAGCCCCAGGGCTCCTCCTCCGCCGTCCCCGGGAAGCGTGCGCGGGCCTGGACCGGGGAGAGCTCGTGCGACCCCTTGTTGCGGAGACGGAAGCGGACCGCGGGGGCGATGAAGTTCTCCCCCGCGCGCGGGGAGTCCACGATCCAGTAGGTCTCGACGTCGGTCACCTCCAGCTCGTGAGCCGGGTCGGGGGAGCTGCAGCCCACCGCCAGCCCCGCGAGCAGGGCGATCACCGGAGCGCTTCGCGACGACGGCATGAGCGGATTCTACCGCGCTCCTCCACCCGAGCCCGGGGTGTGCAGGGGCAGGACGAGGCGGAAATGCGCCCCGGACACCTCCGGCGCGGCATCGTCGTGCAGCTCGAGGCTGCCCCCGTGATCCTCGACGAAGCGGCGGGCGACGGCGAGGCCGAGGCCGGTGCCTCCCCTCTTTCCCCCGGTGACGAAAGGCTGGAAGAGCCGTTCCCGGATCTCGGGCGCGACCCCCGGTCCCTCGTCGGCCAGGAAGAGGACGAGCACGTCGGCGGCGTTCCCTCCCCCTCCCCGCTCCACTCGAGCGCGCAGGTGGAGGCGCCCCCGGCCGTTCATGGCGTCGCGGGCGTTGGCGGCGACGTTCGAGACCGCGCGTCGCAGCTTGTCCACGTCGAGGTCCATGCGCAGGCCCCGGGGCAGGCTCACGTCCTGCACCACCTCGAGGCCCGGGAGCTCCTCCTCGATGCCCGCCGCGAGGTCGAGGAGGAGCAGCGTCACCGGCACCGGCCTGAGCACGAGCCGCTCCGCCCCGCGCGTGAAGTCGAGGGTCTCGGTGGTCATGCGCTCGAGCCGGTCCACCGCCTCGATGATGAGCCCGGCCCGGGCCGCGATCTCGTCATCCGGGAGGCCCGGCGCCTGGAGCGTCTCCGCGTAGCCCCGGATCACCGTCATCGGGCCCCGGAAGTCGTGCACCAGCATCCCCGCCATCGTCCCGAGGGCGGCGAGGCGCTCCGAGGCGATCAGCTCCTTCTGGTACGTGTTGTTCTCGATGGCCAGGGCGGCGCGGGAGGCGATGAGCGACACGACCGGTGCCTCGGTCGGGGAGACGGGTGCCCGCCGCCTCCGGGCGTCTCCGAGGATGAGCGTGCCGGCCAGGCCGCTGCGGGCCAGCAGCGGCACGAGCACCCCCACCCCCGTGTTCTCGGTGGTCTGGAGCAGCTGTCCGTCGGACACGAGCCACCGAGCAGACGGCCTCTCGGGGCCCGACACCTCGGGGCGGAACGTCCTGAGCCGTCCGTCCTCGGTCAGGTCGACCCCCTGAAAGCTCTCGAGCTTGCGGTCCCAGAGAAGAAGGGTGGCACTCGCCGCCCCCAGGGTGGCCGGGAGGTCCTTCGTGAGAAGCCGCGTAAGGGCGGGCAGGTCGGGGGCGACAAGGACGCCGTCGGCGAGCCGCTTCAGGGCGGCGCGGCGAGCGGTCCTGGGAGTGGTGTTCTTCATCGGGCCGGTCCGATTGACACACGGAAAAGGCCGTCGCTATATTAGCGATACTGGACGGAGAGCCGAAGCGCTGTCGCTCAGAGCGCTGGTGGGGCGCCTCCGGCGACGGTTGCCCGCACCCCGCCGCAGTGGCACCCTGGACGGAGAACTTCCTCCGCCGGGACTGCCGTCCAAGACAGATCGAACACGGAGAACCGAGCACGATGATCGAGGTCGACAGCCTCACCAAGAGGTATGGCCGTGCCACCGCGGTCGACGGGGTCTCGTTCCGCGTCGAGAAGGGGGAGATCCTCGGCTTCCTCGGCCCGAACGGAGCCGGAAAGACCACAACCATGCGCATCCTCACCTGCTACCTGCCTCCCACGCAGGGGACGGCGCGCGTTGGTGGCTACGACGTCTTCGAGCAGCCCATGGAGGTCCGCCGGCGCGTCGGCTATCTGCCGGAGACGCCTCCGCTCTACCCGGACATGGAGGTCCACGACTACCTGGACTTCTGCGCGAAGATCAAGGGGGTCGCGGCGCGGGAGCGGGAGGCCAAGGTGGGTGCGGCCATCGACAAATGCCGGGTCGGCGACGTTCGAACGACCCTCATCGGCAAGCTCTCCAAGGGATACCGCCAGCGCGTGGGCGTGGCCCAGGCCATCCTCCACAACCCCGACGTTCTCATCCTCGACGAGCCCACCGCCGGGCTCGACCCCAAGCAGATCATCGAGACCCGGGAGCTCATCCGGGGTCTCGGCGGCGACCACACCGTCATCCTCTCGACCCACATCCTCCCCGAGGTGCAGCTGACCTGCGGACGGGTCCTCATCATCAACGAGGGGCGGGTGGTCGCGGAGGACTCCCCGGAGAACCTGACGCGTCGCCTCAAGGGCGCGGGGACGCTGCGCATCGAGGTCCGCGGAGAGGAGAACGCGGTCCTCGCGACGGTCCGGGCCGTGCCCGGGATCCTCGCCGCCCACGTCCGGGGCGGTCACGACGAGGCGCTGGTCATCGACGTGGAGGCGGAGGCGGGGCGGGACGTCCGCTCCGACCTGGCCGGGGCCGTGGTCACGGGCGGCCACGGGCTGCTCGGCCTGCAGCAGATGGGCATGAGCCTCGAGGAGATCTTCCTCCACCTGACGACGACCGACGAGACCGAGGCGGCGGGCGCCGCTGAAGCGAAGGAGGCATGAGATCGTGACCGCCCTCTGGAACGTCACCGCCATCTTCCAGAAGGAGTGGCGCCACTACTTTGGCAGCCCCATTGCCTGGGTGGCCCTCTTTGTCTGGACCCTCCTCTTCGGCATCTTCTTCTCCTTCGGCGTCACCTTCTTCCTGGAGATGTCGATGCGAGCGTCGCAGCAGGCCATGCAGTACGGTGGCCCCACCCGGCTCTCGATGAACGAGATGCTGATACAGCCCATCCTGCAGAACATGGCGGTCGTGGCGCTCTTCATCGCCCCGATGCTGACCATGCGCCTGTTCGCCGAGGAGAAGCGGCAGGGCACCATCGAGCTCCTCGCCACGTCTCCCCTGAGCGACCTTCAAGTGGTGATGGGGAAGTTCCTGGCCGCCGCCGCCCTCTACTTCCTGATGTTGCTCGCCGGTTTGGTCAACGTCGTCCTCATCTGGACCTACGCCGACACCACTCCGGAGTGGCAGCCGGTGGCCAGCGGGGCACTCGGCCTCTTCCTCCTCGGGTGCTGCTTCCTGGCGATGGGGACGTTCGTGTCCACCCTCACCCGGAACCAGATCGTGGCCGGCATCCTCTCCTTCTGCCTGTTCCTCGGCATGTGGACTCTCGGCTGGGCGGACAGCCCCACCGCCGGGTCCGGCATGAAGGTGGTGGCCTACCTCGGGGTGACGACCCATCTCGAGGACCTCGCCAAGGGGGTCGTGGACTTGAAGGACATCGTCTTCTACCTGAGCGTGATCACGTTCGGACTCTTCCTCGCCCACCAATCGGTGGAGAGCCAGCGGTGGAGGGCCTGAGGTCATGAGCATCCTGAACAGACTCGTCGCCGCCCTCGCCCCGCTGGGCCTCGTGCTCGCGCTGGGGGCGCTCATCTGGAACCTGGTCGCCCCTCGGCCCCTCCCCGGGGGGCTGCGGCCCTGGCTGATCGCCGCCCTGGCCCTCGTCCTCGTTCACCTCATCCTGCGCTGGGAGGACGTCTCGCGCGGGCTCGGCCTGCGCCAGCTGAAGTACGGGGGGAACACCGTCGTCCTCGCCCTCGTCGTCCTCGGCATCCTGGGCGCGGTGAACTACCTCGCCAACCGCCACGTGACGCGCGTCGATCTGACCGAGAACCAGCGCTACAGCCTCTCCGACCAGACCCGCAAGGTGCTGGCCGGCCTCGAGGACGAGATCACGATCACCTACTTCCAGCGCGAGCGCGACATGCTCCGCGGGCAGGATCGGTTGAAGGAGTACCAGGTCCTCACCGACAAGCTGAAGGTCGACTTCGTGGACCCGGTTCAGAGCCCGGCGAAGGCCCAGGCCTTCGACGTGAGAGGTCCGTGGCCCATCCTCATCGTCCAACGCGGCGACCAGCGCGAGCGGATCTCGAACGACTCGGAGGAGGACATCACCAACGCTCTCATCAAGGTCACGCGCGAGGAACGCAAGACGGTGTGCTTCGTCGAGGGAGAAGGGGAGCGGTCCACCGACGACACCGGCGAGCGGGGCTACTCCGGGGCAAAGGCCGCCCTCACGGAGAACCAGTACGACCTCCAGACCGTGTTCCTCCTGCGAGAGAGGGCGGTTCCCGAAGAGTGCACCGTGCTGGTCGTGGCGGGACCGGAGAAGGATCTGGCCCCGGAGGCGATCTCGCCGATCCGCGAGTTCGTGCGAACCGGAGGCAAGGCCCTGATCATGGTCGAGCCGGAGTTCAAGGAGTCCTTCCCCAACCTGGTGGGCCTGCTCGACGAGTGGAATCTCGAGGCAGGGAACGACGTCGTCGTCGACATCTCGGGCATGGGTCAGCTGTTTGGCGCTTCCGAGCTGGCGCCCCTCGTCATCGACTATCCGTACCACGCCATCACCAAGGATTTCCGCCTCATGACCCTGTTCTCCGTCGCCCGCAGCATGCAGGCGGGCGAGCAGAGCATCGAAGGCGTGACCGCCCAGGATCTCGGGCGGACCTCGCCCCAGTCCTGGGCGGAGACGACGCTGACCATGGAGGGGTCCCTCGAGTACGACGAGGGGAGCGACCGCCTCGGCCCGATCTCCCTCATCGCCGCCGCCACCATCGAGGGCGAGGCCCCGGAGCCCGGGCCGTCGCCCACCCCCGCGGTTGGGGAGGATCCCGGCGAGGAGAGCGAGGACGACGAGGAGAACGCCCCCGAGGGCCGGGTGGTGGCGGTCGGGGACGCCGACTTCGCGAGCAACAGCCTCCTCGGCTTCCAGGGGAACCGGGACCTCTTCCTCAACGTGGTGGCCTGGCTGGCCGAGGACGTCGACCTCATCTCCATCCGACCGAAGGAGCCGGAGAACCAGAGCCTGTTCCTGAGCCGGCAGAAGCGGCGGATGGTGTCGGTGGTGGCGCTCGTGATCCTGCCGTTCATCTTCGTGGTCGCGGGCATCGTCACCTGGTGGCGGAGGCGATAAGACCGTGAAGCAGTTCTGGAAGACCGGCCTCGCCCTCCTCGTCCTCGTTGGTCTGGCGCTCTACATCTGGCGCTTCGAGTGGGGCCAGGAGATCCCGTCCGATGAGACGAAGGAGACGATCCTGGCCGTCGACAAGGACAAGGTCACCGGGATCTCGATCGAGTCCGAGGGCGAGGAGACCATCCGTCTCGTGAAGGTCGACGACGCCTGGCGAGTCGCCGCCCCCTTCGAGGCCCCCGCGGACAGCTCGGCCGTCGACTCGATCCTCACCCGCGTCGAGAAGCTCGAGGCGGACGAGGCGGTCGTGGAGACCACGGACGACCTTGCCCAGTACGGCCTCGAAGCGCCGAGCCGCACCGTGAGCATCATGGTCGAGGGCCAGGAGGCCCCGCTCGTCGTCGAGTTCGGGGACACCTCTCCCGGCGGGTCGGCGATCTACGCACGGACGCCGTCGTCCCCCCGGATCTTCGTCGTCGCCTCGTACGTCGAGAGCTCCTTCGAGAAGAAGCCCTTCGACCTGCGCGACCGGGACATCCTGCACGTCAAGCGCGGCGACGTGCGAACGCTGGAGGTCGAGGGCCCCGAAGGCGACTACTCCCTCGCCCGGACCGACGCCGGGGACTGGGCCTTCACGAAACCGCTCGCCACCCGGGCCGGTCGCTGGTCGGTGGATGGGCTGCTGGGCACCCTCGAGAACCTGCGGATGGAGTCAGTAGCGGCGGAGCCGGCGGAGAGCCTGAAGCCCTACGGCCTCGACCGCCCGAGGCGCTCGGTCCATCTCGTGCTCAGCGACGGGACGACGCGCACCCTCGAGATCGGCAGCCCCGCCAGTGAGGAGGACGAGGGCAAGTACTACGCGCGGGAGAAGGGCTCATCGGTCGTAGCCGTCGTTCCCGGGGCGGTCGTCACCGACCTCGAGAAGGGAATGGGCGAGCTGCGGGCGAAGAAGCTTCTCGAGGTCGCGACCTACGACACCGAGAGCTTCGACGTCACCGCAGGAGACACGACCTGGACGTACGTGAAGAGCACGGCCAAGGGCGACGACGGCTTCGACAAGACCCAGTGGAAGCGCACGTCGCCGGACGAAGCGGATCTCGAGACGACGACGGTCGAGGACGCCCTCTTCGATCTGGGCGGTGTCGAGATCGTGGAGTTCCTGGACGACCCGGCGGATCTGGCCTCCTACGGGCTCGAGGCCCCACTCCTCCGGGTGGATGTCCATGCCAAGGGCGACTCCTGGGTCGAGCTCGGGCAGAAGGCCGAGGACTACTTTGCCCGCCGCACTGCGGACGCAGCAGTGCTCAAGCTCGATCCCGCCAAGACAACCGAGCTGATCAAAGCCCTCGAGGCGCTCCGAGGCCCGCCACCCGAGGCCGCCGAAGAATAGCCTCGAATCGCGCGGGACCGTCGGCTAGCGCTCGGCGGGCTCCTTTCCCTCCACCTCGTAGGCCCTCTCGATGATGACCGGCCTCGTCGGCGTGTTTTCGTGCTGCCCTCGTCTCGTGGTGGGGGTGGCCACGATGGCGTCCACCACGTCCATGCCGTCGATCACCTCGCCGAAGACCGCGTATCCCGCCCCGCGCATGCCGAAATCGAGGCTGTGATTGTCTCGAACGTTGATGAAGAACTGGTCGGTCGCGCTGTTGGGGTCGCTCGTCCGGGCCATCGCCACGGTCCCTCGGGAGTTCCGCGCGCCGTTCCGGGCCTCGTTCCGGATGGGTGGCCGGCTCGGCTTCTCCTCCATCTCCGGGGTCAACCCCCCCCCCTGGATCATGAAGTCCGGGATGACCCGGTGGAAGATCGTCCCGTCGTAGTGGCCCGACCGCAGATACTCCAGGAAGTTGGCGACGGAAAGCGGGGACTTGTCCGGCCAGAGGACGAGGGTGATGGTCCCGAGGGGCGCCCCCGCCTGGACGACGTCGAAGGCCACCACGGGCCCCGGCGGCGGCGCGGGCTCCCGGGCCTCGGTGGTGGGGGTCGGGCCGGCCGGCGTCTGGGCGAGGGCGAGAATCAAGACAAGAGCGTTCATCCGGGGTCTCCTTCGGGGAGTGACGACTGTCCTCCCGGGAGGGCGATTCTACCAGCCCCGTTGATTCGCCGAGCGGGGCGGCCGTAGAATGCCCGTAAACGCATGGTTCTCTTCAACTACTCGACGAAGGAGTTGACGGCCAAGGTCGTCTATTACGGGCCCGGACTGTGCGGGAAGACCACGAACCTGCAGTGGATCCACGAGAAGCTGCCCATCAAGAACAAAGGGAAGATGCTCTCGTTGGCCACGGAGACGGACCGCACGCTCTTCTTCGACTTCCTTCCCATCGAGATCGGGAGCATCCGGGGGATGAAGACCCGCATCCAGCTGTACACCGTCCCCGGCCAGGTCTTCTACAACGCCACCCGCCGGATGGTGCTCAAGGGGGCGGACGCCGTCGTCTTCGTGTGCGACTCGCAGGAGGCGATGCTCGACGCCAATCTGGAGAGCTTCGAGAACATGCGGCAGAACCTCGAGGCCAACGAGATCGACCCCGACGAGATCCCGATCGTGTTCCAGTACAACAAGCGAGACCTGCCCAACGCCCTGCCGATCGAGATCCTCAACGAGCGGATGAATCCGCACAGCTACCCGTTCAACGAGGCGATCGCGGTGACCGGGGCCGGGGTCGAGGACACGCTGAAGGCCGTGACGAAGCTCGTGTTCAAGTCGCTCTCGGCCAAGTACGGGGAGTCGGCCCCTCCCCCATCGGCTCCCGGTGTCGGCCGAGCACCCGCCCCACCGCGGGCGAGCCAGCCGCCGCTTCAACCCGGTTTCGAGCCGGGCGGAGCCGAGAACCCGCTCGGCGACCTCGCGGTCGCGCCCGCGGTGGCAGTGCGGCCGGCCAGCCTTCCCCCGGTGGTGGTGCAGGAAGACACCCCGGCCGCGGCCTACGGACAGCCGCTGCCGCAGAGAAGCGTCGTCGCCGGCCACGATCCGCAGGGAACGCTCGTCAGCTCGCGGGACGAGGCCGATGAGCTCCGGCGTCGCATCGCCAACCCGGGCATTCCCGAGGCCGAAGTCGAGATGGACCTCGAGGAGATCGACGAGGTCGCCGAGTCCCGGCCGGGGACGGCGCCCTCCTTCGTGCCGCCGGGCCCGGGGACTGCGCCTCCCTCGCCCGCGCCGGTTCTGTCCCCCCCGCCCCCCGCCGTCTCGCCCGGGACCCCGCCCCCCACCGGCCCGAACCCGACCGAGGTGGAGGTGCCGATAGACGTCGAGGTCGCTCCCGGCACCACCCGGGTGCGGCTCAACCTCCGCCTCGTCCTCAACCTCAGACGGCGCTGAGCCGACCCTGAACCACTCCGGGAACGCAGCAGGGAACGACGTTCCCGGAGTATTCCGTTGTTTCTTCGAGAAGCGTCAGAGCTGCAGAGCGCGAGCGGTCGTCCCCGAAAACCTGCGCATCTTGCGACGTTTCTGCGGACAAAGGGACTACTCTCCCGCGGGCGCGGCGAAGGTCGACGCCCGCTGGATGTCCTCGAACTTGACTTTCGCCGCGTCGAAGGCCGTGATCTTCGCCACGAGCTTGTCGAACGTCTGGTCGAACGACGGCAGGGTCTTCCGGGCCCGGGTGAGAGGGCTCGTCCGGGCCAGGACGTAGTTCTTGACGTAGGGATGGCTGATGCCCCGCTCTTTGAGGCTGGCGACTGCACCGAGGAGGGCCTCGTCCGCGGCCCTGACCTTCGCCGCCCGGCCGTCGCGCTGGGTGAGGGTGGCGGGGAGCTTCCCGGGCAGGAACCCATCCACCCGCCTCAGGATCGGGGCGAAGGCCCCGCCCGCGAAGCGCTTGTTCTCCTCGTACAGAAGGCCCAGGGTGATGAAGTGCGCGGCCTCGAACTGGAAGGCCCAGTCCTTCTCCCCCGAGGCGGGTCGGGCCTCGGCGAGGCCCCGGTACATCCGGATAACCTCGAGCGACTTCTCCTTCAGGTTGTGGGCCTTCTCGGTGTTGAGAGCGAGGATCTGATAGGCCACCTCCGGCTCGGGGACCAGAATCGCGGGAACGAGCTTCGCCTTCAGCTTCTCGAGGGCGGTGCGGCGGTGATGGCCATTGGGCGTCCAGTACACCCCCGGCTCCGGTGAGACGACCACGATCGGGTCGACGAAGCGCTCGATCTTCTTCACCACCTCGGTGAGCCGCTTCGCGTGGGTCGGCGAGAGGTCCCGCTGGTAGGGAGTGGGGGCCACCCGGTCGAGCGGAAGCAGGCAGAAGGCCTGCCAGTTGTCGCCCACCGGCTCGCGGTAGACGGCGAGGACGCGTCCCCCGTCCGCCTCCACCTGCTCGAGGAGAACCGTCACCGCCTTCGGGAGGGCCTTGTCGTCGGGGTGCTGGCCAAAGGGCTTCATCCCCGGACGGTATGACGCCACGTTGGGCGCGTCAATCCGCCCGTCGACGAGACCTGCGGTCCGGCGTGCGGGTACGATGGATGTCCGGCGGCCTCCGGGCCCCGGGGCGAAAGGGGAGACTCGCATGGGCATCGTTGAACGCCGGACGTTCGCGCTACCGCTGGCCCTCGCGCTCGGCCTGGTCGCCGCCCCCCCGGTCTCGGCCCAGCTCGAGCCGCTCGCCTTCGACCGTGGGGCGAACGGACTCGGGCTGGCACTCCGCAAGGTGGGGGTGAGCGGACGCGTCCTCTACGTGACCGCGCATCCCGACGACGAGCACAACGGAGTCCTCGTCCGCCTGGCTCGGGGGCTCGGCATCCGCACCGCGCTCCTCACCCTGACGCGGGGCGAGGGGGGCCAGAACGCCATCGGTCCCGAGCTCGCTGAGGCCCTCGGGGTCCTCCGCACCGAGGAGCTCATGGCGATGCACCGCTACGACGGCGTCGAGCAGCTCTTCGGGAGACCCTACGAGTTCGGCTACTCGTTCAGCGTCGAAGAAACGTTTGCGAAGTGGGGCCGGGAGGAGACGCTCGGGGACATCGTGCGGGTCATCCGCGCCTTTCGCCCCGACGTCGTCCTGACGCTCCCACTCGAGGGTCCGGGGGGTGGGCAGCACCACCAGGCGGTGGCCCGGCTCACCCGTGTCGCCTTCCGGGCGGCCGCCGACCCCGAGCGCTTCCCGGACCAGCTCCGGGAGGGTCTCCGGGCCTGGCAGGCCCGGAAGCTCTATCAGGGAGGGATGGGTGGCTTCGCCCTGGATCTCCCAGGGCCGGTGTCCGTGCCCACCGGTGTCTATGATCCGCTCTTCGGGATGACCTGGCAGGAGCTGGGGAGCCTCGCGCGGTC
This sequence comes from Acidobacteriota bacterium, assembly GCA_022340545.1. Lineage (GTDB taxonomy): Bacteria > Acidobacteriota > Vicinamibacteria > Fen-336 > Fen-336 > JAJDNS01. The sequence goes on from JAJDNV010000156.1 coordinate 17,002, forward strand.
GCTCCACCGCTGCCAGGGGATGCGGCAGCTTCGGGCCGACCCGGGGGACGCCCGCGGGGTCTATTACCTGGTGGACGGCGAGCCTGACGTCGAGGGCCCGGAAGAGGACGTTCTGGACGGTCTGGACACGACCCTCGTCGGGTTGGCCCGGTTCGCTCCGGGGAGCGGCCCCCTGCGGTCCGGCCTCGCCGACCTCCAGCGTCTGGCCGCAAGGGCCCGGGTCGCGTTCGACCCGCTCTCACCCGAGACGGCGACCCGACCGCTGGCCGAGACGCTCGGGGCCCTGCGTGAGGTCGTGCGCCGCCTGCCCCGCGAGGTGGCCGACCCCAAGGCGCGCACCGAGATCGAAGACCGCCTGAGTGACGAGGAGGGCGACCTCGAGCGGGCCCTCGTCCTCGCCCAGGGTCTCGTCGTCGAGGCCCGCGCCGATGACGGCCTGGTGGTCCCGGGCCAGACCTTCGGTGTGACCCTCTCGCTCTGGAACCAGGGGGACGAGCCGGTGGACCTGGAGAGCGCGTCCCTGGAGGTGCCGCCGGGGTGGACGGCGGAGCGAACGAACGAGACGCCCGGAGCTGTCCAGGGCCGCGGAGAGGCGCGTCACCGCTTCAACGTCACCGCGGCCGTCGATGCGCAGCCGTCCCGGCCCTACTGGCGCCGACGCCGGGATCTCGACCGCTTCGACGTCGACGTGCCGGCCCACGAGACCCTGCCCTGGAGCCCGCCCGCGGTGGTGGCACGCCTGCGCTGCCGGATCGCCGGCGTCGAGACCACGCTCACGGTCCCCGCGGTCTTCCGCTATGCCGGCCCCTTTGTCGGCGGCGAGAAGCAGCACGTCGTGCAGGTCGTTCCCGAGCTCTCGGTGCGCGTCTCACCGGAGCGGGCGGCCGTGGCCCTCGAGGGCCGCTCCTCGTCGTTCGACGTCCGCGTCTTCGTGCGGCACAACGCCCGCGGGCCGGGCGAAGCTGAGGTTCAGCTGGAGTCGCCGCCGGGATGGTCGGTCGCGCCGACCGGGACGCACCTGCGCTTCAGCTACGAGGGCGAGGAGGTCGGGGCTCATTTCCAGGTGACTCCCCCGGCGATGCGGACCGCGGGCGAAGCCATCCTGCGGGCGGTCGCCACCCGCGGGGGGCGGGAGTACCGCAGCACCGTCCAGGAAGTGGCCTACGATCACATCCAGCGGCGGCAGCGCCTCGTCCCCGCCGAGGTGAGCGTCCTGGTCCTCGACGCTCGCACCGCTCCCGAAGCGTCCGTGGGCTACGTGATGGGGTCGGGCGACGCGGTGGCCGACGCCATCCGGCAGCTCGGCGTTCCTCTCACCCTGCTCGGCGCGGAGGACCTGGCCTTCGGCGACCTCTCCCGCTTCTCCACCATCGTCACCGGAATCCGGGCGTACGAGAGCCGAGACGACCTGCGTTCAATGCACCCGCGGCTGATGGAGTGGGTCGAGAACGGTGGACACCTCGTCGTCCAGTACAACCGGGCGGCGTTCAACCGCGTGTCACCGCACCGTGAGGCACCCGGCGGCGGCGAGGAGAGCAGCCCCTTCGTGCCCTACCCGGCGGTGACGACGACTCAGCGGATCACCGACGAGACCGCTCCGATGCGGGTGCTGGTGGCCAACCACCCAATCCTGACGACACCCAACCGGATCGGCAAGGAGGACTGGGAGGGATGGGTGCAGGAACGGGGGACCTACTTCCTCGACGCCCGCGACCCGCGTTACCTCGAGCTGCTGGCCGCCACCGACCCCTTTCCGAACAAC